>JBKJWJ010000028.1:0-3763 GCA_046716905.1 Gaiellaceae bacterium | reverse complement strand
AGGTTGCGGGCGATGATCCCCATGGGCGGCGGGGAGATTCCGAACGCCATCTCGAGCGCAAGCGCTGAGCACGTGGCGTGCACTCCACCGCAGACGCCGCAGGCGCGGCTCGAGATGAAGATCGCGTCTCGCGGATCCCTGCCCTTGAGGATGACCTCGTAGCCGCGGAAAAGGGTCGCCATCGAATCAGTCTCCAGAACCGTTCGATTCTCGAGGTCGACCACCGTGTGGAAGGCGAGCGCCCCTGCGACGCGCGTAACCGGGTCGAAGTCGACGCGCCGGATGTGGCCGTTTCGCTCGAGCAGCTTCCGGACGACCTCCTCGTCCGCGCCCGGGCCCGCCATCGGGTGCAGCTCCTTGACTTCGTAGCTGTACGGATCGGTGACGCCCTCCTTCAGGCGGGCGTTCCCCTGCTCATCGAACTCGATGGGAAGGTTCTTGAAGCACATGACTAGGTTTCCACCGTCGGCCCCTCGCTCTCGTCGTGCGGATCCTGAACCTCCACGTACCGGTCGATCACCGGCGGCTTCTTCTCGAGGATATTCATGGTCGTCGGCACCGGCTGTTGCTTGTTTCGCTTGTCGAGGTTGACCGTCCCCCGGTATTGGAGCTTCTTGTAGAAGTAACCGAGTGACCGCGCGGTCAGCGAGTTGGACGGCTTGCGCTCCCAGGCGTAGGCGGACGGAACCTCGCCCGTGTTGTCCCAGATCGGCTCCCGATAGCCCGAGCGCACCATAGTCAGCCGGCGCAGCCGCTTGATCGCCGCGCCGTAGCTCCGCGACATCCCGCCCGAGATGGCCGAGCCCGGTGGCGCCTTGTAGAAGGGGGAGAACTTGTCCGGAAAGCCCGGCATGGTGCAGCCAATGCAGGGGCCGCCCGCAACCATGCACCCGCCCATGTGGTTGATCGCGCCGCGCTCGGTGATGTTGCACTGGACGACGGGGCCCCAGCAGCCGAGATCGACGAGGCATTCCTGGCCGCCGAACTCGTCCGCGAACGTCCCCTCCTCGTAGTAGCCCGCCCGAACGCAGTGGCGGTGGACGGTCTCGCCGAACAGCCATGCCGGACGGCCGAGCTCGTCGAACTCCGGTAGGGGTCCGAAGCCCTGGAGGAACATGAGCACGGCCGCGACGGTCTCGGTGAAGTTGTCGCCGACCGGAGAGCAGCCCGGCACGTTGACGACGGGGACGCCGAGGGCGGAGACGTAATTTTTCCCGAGGTAGTCCATGAGGCTCATCGAGCCCGTGACGTTTCCCGCGGCGGCCGGGACCCCGCCCCAGGTGGCGCAGGTGCCGATTGCAATCGCGGCGGCCGCGCCCGGCGCGAGCACCCGAACCCAGTCCGTGACGCGGTTCGGCTGGTCGCCCTCCGTCGCCGGATCGAACCCGCCGGCGCCCATCGCCGAGTAATAACCCTCGTCGTCCGGGATCGCCTGATCGTCGGGGATCGAGCCCTCGAGCACGATCACGTAGGGCGCGCCGAGCTTGCCCTCGGCCGCGTCCTTGAACGGTTTGATGAACGCTCCACCGGCACCGATCGAGAGCACCGGGTGGTGAAGGACGACCTTCGGAAGGCCCGGGATCGTTCCGGCAAGGAGATCTTCGACGGACGGGTTCGTCGCCCCGGTGACGGCGATCGAGCAGCCGTCGCAGCTCATCCCGGCCAGCGAGAAGACGTGGATCACGCTCAGGGGAGCGGCGCCGCTGCCGCCGAGCCCGCCGAGCCCTCGCGGGAAGTCCTCGCCGAAGACAGCGCCGGCATGCGGCACCTCCTGAAGGTGCGTCCCGTTCCCCGTCGGATCTGTCATCGAGCCGGTAGGTGTAGCCTACACAGAGGATGGCGAAGACGTTCTCTTTCAAGTGCGCCGACGCCGGTGTCGCTTGCCGGGCGAAGATCACCGGCGAGACGGAGGAAGAGGTGCTCGCGAAAGCGGTGGCGCACGCCAAGGAGAAGCACGGGGTCGACCTCACGCAGGCGCAGACCCTCGCTCGCTACGCACGGAGTGCGATCAAGGAGACCTGAGTGCTCGTTGCTGTTTCGACGACTAGCTGGTGGCTGATCGGTTGGGTCCTCGCCATCGTCGTCGTCCTGATCGCGGCCACCCTCCTGCTCACGATCATCTTCCTGGGACGAAGCATCATCCGGCAGGCGAAAGACATCGTCGCCGCGCTCGACGGTGCCCGGGAGAACACACTGCCGCTTTACGACGTGACGAAGACGAACCTTGCGATCGACCGGATCACGCGTGACCTCGGGACTGTCCGGAAGGGCATGGAGGGCGCGTGAACATCCCGGTCATCCTTGCGTGGGTCGGACTGGCGCTCGGCCTCATGATCGCTTTCTGGGTCATCGGTCTCTTCAACCGGATCATGTTGCCGGTTCTCGAGATCAAGCGGTACGCCGACCGGATCCTCGAGGCCGGACTCGGGATCGCCAGGAATCTGGACGGGGTGGACGAAGCAGTCCGTACGCGCGAGCTCGCGACAGCCGTCCCCGACCTGGCCGTCGCGTACCTCCGGAAGCTGGGCGTCCGCTGATGCCGCTCGCACTCTCCGACGGAGTCGTGCTCGCCTGGGGACTGTCACTCGCCGCCGGGCTCGTGATCGCGCTCGTCGTCTGGTTCCTGCTCGAGTGGCTCCGGCGGACGGTGCTCGGGATCGAGACCGGAGTTGCGGCCGTCTGGACGATGGGCAAGCGGGTCGCGCAGAACACCCAGACTACGCATCTGTTCGGAACCACAAAAGCCCGAGGCGTCGACCTGCTGACCGAGCTCCAGGAGCACGCCGCGCTACAGAAGAGGAGTGAGCCGTGAAGACCGCGTTGATCGTCGTAACCCTGGTCGAGATCGTCGTCCTCGTCGCGGTGCTCGCCACCTACCTCATCCTCATTGCGGCGGCGCTGCGCCGAATTTCCCACACTCTGGGTTTGGTCACCTTCGGGGTGCGAGCGATCGAGAAACAGACCGAGCCGATCGGGCCGGTGCTCCGCGACATCAACGGGGCGCTCGAGGGGGTCGCGGCGGCGCTCGGCGAGGTCGCGAAGCCCAAAGCCCCGGCGGGGTAACGTGGCAACCGCGTCCGAGCGGCGCCGCTTCAGGATCGGAGGCGTCGTGCAGGGCGTCGGCTTCCGCCCGTTCGTCTACGGGCTCGCACAGAAGCACGACCTCACCGGGTTCGTGCTCAACGACGGCGGAGGCGTGATCGTCGAGGCGGAGGGTCGACAGGAGCGGCTCGACGCGTTCGCGGCCGCCATCGTCGCCGAAGCCCCGACGCTGGCCAGCGTCGAGTCGCTGCTCGCCGAACCGATGCGACCCCGCGGAGAGACTGCATTTGCGATCGCCGAGAGCAAGGCAAATGGAGCGACGGCCCTGATCCCTCCGGACATCGCAACGTGTGAGGAATGCCTCCGCGAGCTTTTCGACCCGAGCGACCGTCGGTACCGCTATCCGTTCGTCAACTGCACCCAGTGCGGACCGCGCTTCACGATCGTGGAGAGGGTCCCGTACGACCGGGCGAACACGACCATGGCGCAGTTCGACATGTGCGCGGACTGCCGGAGCGAGTACGAGGATCCCGCCGACCGTCGCTTCCATGCTGAGCCGATCGCCTGTCCGGCGTGCGGGCCCCGGCTATCGATGCCTGTCGAAGAGGCGACTGCGCTGCTTCGCCGCGGCACGATCCTGGCGGTGAAAGGGCTCGGCGGTTACCACCTCGCCTGTGACGCGGGCGACGAGCGAGCGGTCGCGCGTCTCAGGGCGCGGAAG
>JBKJWJ010000027.1:0-7994 GCA_046716905.1 Gaiellaceae bacterium | reverse complement strand
TCCCGTGGACGAGCGCGTGCTCGATCCGCTTCTCGACCGGGGCCTCGCGCCAGGCGACGTCCAGCTCGCGCTTCGTCCCTTCGCCGGAGACCGTGCCCGCGAAGGTGACCAGCCGCTCCGTTGCATCGGGTCGCCGGTTGAAGATGACGTCCTCGACGTGCTCGAGGAGTTCCGGCGGAATGTCCTGGTAGACGGCGAGCTGGCCCGCATTGACGATGCCCATGTCGAGGCCGGCCTGGATCGCGTGGTAGAGGAACGCGGCGTGCATGGCCTCGCGGACGACGTCGTTTCCGCGGAAAGAAAATGAAAGGTTCGAGATCCCGCCGCTCGTCTTCACGCCCGGGCAGCGCTCCTTGATCAGCGGCAGCGCGTCGATGAAGTTCTTCGCGTACTCATCGTGCTCTTCGATCCCTGTTGCGACGGCGAGGACGTTCGGGTCGAACACGATGTCCTCGGGCGGGAAGCCGACCTCGTCCACGAGCAGGCGGTAGGCGCGCTCACAGATCTCGACCTTGCGCTCGACCGTGTCGGCCTGGCCCTGCTCGTCGAAGGCCATGACGACGACGCCGGCGCCGTAGCGGCGAACCGTACGGGCCTGCTCGAGGAATGAGCCCTCGCCCTCCTTGAGGCTGATCGAGTTGACGACGCCCTTTCCCTGGATGCACTTGAGGCCTGCCTCGAGCGCACTCCAGCGGGAGCTGTCGACCATGATCGGGATCCGGGCCACTTCGGGCTCCGTCGCGACGATATTGAGGAAGGTCGTCATCGCCTGCTCGGCTTCGAGGAGGTCGGCGTCCATGTTCACGTCGAGGAGGTTCGCGCCGCCCCGCACCTGCTCCAGGGCCACGTCGACCGCGCCCTGGTAGTCGTCAGCCTCGATCAGGCGGCGGAACCTGGCCGAACCGGTCACGTTCGTGCGCTCGCCGACCAGCACGAAACCGGTGTCAGGCCCGATCTCGAAGGGCTCGAGGCCGCTGAAGCGCGTCCTGCGTTCCCCCCCGGACACACGTCTCGGGGTCACACCCCGGGACACGTCCGCGATGGCCACGACGTGCTCCGGCGTCGTTCCGCAGCAACCGCCGACGACGTTGACGAGCCCTTCCTCCGCGAACTCGCGCAAGGCCCGGCTCGTGTCCCCGGGGAGCTCATCGTGCTCCCCCATCGCGTTCGGGAGCCCCGCATTCGGGTGGCAGGCGACATACGTCGTCGCGATCCGCGCCAGGTCCTCGACGAACGGGCGCATCTCGGTCGCACCGAGGGAGCAGTTGACGCCGACGATCAGCGGGTCGGCGTGCTCGACGGAGGCCCAGAATGCCTCGACAGTCTGACCGGAGAGGTTCCGTCCGCTGCGGTCGATCGCCGTGAACGAGATCCAGAGCGGCACGTCCGGCGCGACGTCCTTCGCAGCGACGATCGCAGCCTTCGCGTTCAAGGTGTCGAAGATCGTCTCGATCATGAGAATGTCGACGCCGCCCTCGACGAGCCCCTTGACCTGCTCGGCGTACGACTCGCAGACCTGGTCGAAGGAGGCACTCCGGAAGGCAGGCTCGTCGACCTTCGGGGAGAGGGAAAGCGACACGTTCAGCGGCCCGATCGACCCTGCGACCCAGACAGGCCGTTCAACCTCGTCTGCGACCTCTCGGGCGAGCTTTGCGCCCTCGACGCTCATCTCGTAGGAGAACTGCTGCAGCGAGTAGTCGGCCTGGCCGATGGTCGTCGCCGTGAACGTGTTCGTCGTGACAATGTCGGCCCCGGCCGCGAGGTACGAGCGGTGGATCTCCCGGACGACATCCGGTTGCGTCAGGTTCAGGAGGTCGGGGTCGCCGGCGAGATCGTGTGAGTGGTCCTTGAACCGGTCGCCCCGGTAGGCCTCCTCGCCTTTGACCGTCTTCTGGATCAGGACGCCGTACGCCCCGTCCAGCAGCACGATTCGCTCGTCGAGAAGCTCTCTTAGTTGTTCGATCGTCGCCTTCATGGAAACGCTCCCGTCCTAAAGAGATCGAGAGCGGAGGCTCCGAGGCTCTTTAGGCGTTTGGTAACCCGGTCGCCAAGCTGCCTTCAAAGTCCGGGATTTCAGCGTACCACTGCGATGATTTCTCGCGCCGCCCAGAGTCCTTATTCGACATGCCATTCTTGGAGGAACGATGCAGAAACTGACGTTCGAGATCTCGATGTCCCTGGACGGGTTCATCGCCGGGCCTCACCCTTCTCTGGAGAATCCCCTCGGCGTTGGCGGTGAGCAACTGCACGATTGGGGCACTCAGCTCGCAGCGTGGCGCGAAGCTCACGGCCTGGCCGGCGGCGAGGCGAACGCCGACTCCACGCTCATGGAGGAGTCTCAGGCCAGAGCTGGAGCTGTCGTGATGGGTCGCAAGATGTTCAGCGGCGGTGAGGGGCCTTGGGATCAGGATCCGAATGCCGACGGCTGGTGGGGCGACGAGCCCCCGTTCCGAGTCCCGGTGTTCGTCCTCACCCACCACGTGCGCGATCCTGTCGCCAAGGAGGGAGGGACGACGTTCGTGTTCGTGACAGACGGGCCCGAGGCGGCCCTCCAGCAAGCGCGTGAGGCTGCCGGTGACAAGGACGTCGCCATCGGAGGCGGTGCAGACGTTGCTCGCCAGTACCTGAACGCCGGATTGGTCGACGAATTGCTGATCCACCTGATCCCGGTATTTCTCGGAGGCGGGGTGCGGCTCTTCGAGGCGCCCGAGTCAGGCGGCGTCGAGCTCGAACAGATACAGGCGATCGAATCCCCGAGCGGGGTTGCACATTTGAGGTACCAGGTCGTGAAGTGACGCGGGGTCAGCCGGTGGGCGACGCGCTCGGCCGCTGCCGGTCGGGCACGCTGCCTCCGGCGACCTCGAGCTGGTTCTCGGCATGACGTATCCGCTGCTCGATCTGCCAGCGGTCCGCCTGCGACTCGTCCCGTTCGATGCGCTCGAGCTCGGCGCGGGCCTCGTCGAGCTGCTCCTGCGCCCGCTTCGAGTCGATCTCGCGCGCATCCACCGCGTCGTCGACGAGCGCGATCGCACGATCCTGCTCGACCTTGAAGAACCCAGGGCCGGTCGCAAACTCGCGGACGTCCTCCTCACGACGGAGATGCACCCGAGTGGAACCGGCCTTCAGCGTCGCGACGAGCGGCGCATGCCGTGCGAGAACACCGATCTCTCCATCCTGGCCAGGGACGATCAGCATCTCGACCTCGCCCTCGAACGCGGCGCCGTCAGGCGTCACGAGCGAGAGATCGAACGTCCGGCGTTCGTCGGCCACTCGTCCGCCTAGGCCGGAACGGGCTCGGCGGGTTCGGGCTCCTCGACCTCTTCCTCTTCGGGCTGCTGCTCCGGTTCGCGCCGACCCTCACCGGACAGCTCGCGGCCCTTCTGCACGGCTTCGTCGATGGTGCCGACCATGTAAAAAGCCTGCTCCGGGAGATCGTCGTGCTTGCCGTCGAGGATCTGCTGGAAGCCGTCGATCGTGTCCTCGAGCTTCACATACTTGCCGGGGGTACCGGTGAACTGCTCGGCGACGAAGTTCGGCTGCGACAGGAAACGCTGGATCTTTCGTGCGCGCTGCACGACGACCTTGTCCTCGTCGGATAGCTCGTCCATCCCAAGGATCGCAATGATGTCCTGAAGATCGCGATAGCGCTGCAACACCTCCTGCACGCGGGTCGCGGTCTCATAGTGCTCGTCGGAGACGATCCCCGGCTGGAGGGCGCGCGAGAAGGAGTCGAGCGGGTCGACCGCCGGATAAATCCCCTGCTCGACGATCGCGCGCGAGAGCACTGTCGTCGCATCCAGGTGGGCGAACGTGTTCGCCGGTGCTGGGTCGGTCAGGTCGTCGGCAGGGACGTAGATCGCCTGCACCGAGGTAACCGAGCCGGTCCGGGTCGAGGTGATCCGCTCCTGGAGCTGGCCCATCTCGGTGGCGAGCGTCGGCTGGTAGCCGACGGCGCTCGGCATCCGTCCGAGGAGCGCCGAGACTTCGGAGCCCGCCTGGACGAACCGGAAGATGTTGTCGATAAAGAGCAGCGTGTTCTGGCCCTGGTCTCGGAAGTACTCCGCCATCGTCAGGCCCGAGAGGCCGACCCGAAGGCGGGCGCCCGGGGGCTCATTCATCTGGCCATAGACGAGCGCGACTTTGTCGATGACGCCCGACTCGGTCATCTCCAGGAAGAGGTCGTTCCCCTCGCGCGTCCGCTCGCCTACGCCGGCGAACACCGAAACACCGCCGTGCTCCTGGGCGACGTTGTGGATCAGCTCCTGGATCAGGACGGTCTTGCCGACACCTGCGCCCCCGAAGAGGCCGACCTTGCCGCCCTGGACGTACGGCGCGATCAGGTCGATGACCTTGATCCCCGTCTCGAAGATCTCGACCGTGGGAGAGAGCTCGCGGAAGCTCGGCGGAGCGCGGTGGATCGGCCAGCGCTCTCCGGTGGCGGCCTCCTTGTTGTCCACGGGGTCGCCGATCACGTTCCAGATGCGGCCGAGCGTCTGGTCTCCGACGGGCACTGAGATCTTGTCTCCGGTGTCCTCGACGTCGACGCCGCGCGAGAGGCCGTCCGTGGAGTCCATCGCCACGGCTCGGACCCGGTCGTCGCCGAGATGCTGTTGCACCTCCGCAATCAGATCCCGGCCCTCGAGCGAAATGCGAAGCGCCGTATAGATCTCCGGCAGGTTCTCCGGGAAGACGGCGTCGATGACGACGCCTCGGATCTCGACGATCTTGCCGATGTTGCGCTGTCCGTTTTGAGCGTTGCTAGCCACGAGCCTCCCGAATCCTCAGTAGTAAGACGCGGCGCCAGATGGGCAGGCGCCTGCGAATGCCAGGCGGCAGTCTATCGGAGCGTTCCGCCTCCGAAACCAGTGAACGGTGCCGCTCTGACGCGTCCGCCAACCTGGCGGAATGGTCAAGCGCTCAGACGTGCGATGTGATCGGCGAGGCAAGCACGCCTCAACGGTACCGGCAGCTCTCGGCCTCGCGCCTCGGCGAGGAGATGGGCATCTAGCGCCTTCAGCGGTGTCAGGCAGCTGACGGAGCCGGGCTTCGCCGGCGGGAGTCAGGTGCCGGCGAGGACGCTAGGTGACGGGGAGGTTGAAGCCGCCGGGGGATTGCTGGCGGACCGGGCGGCGCAGCATCTCGCGGCGGATGTCGCTGAACTCGCGGCTTTCGAGTGTGGACGAAACACCGGGGGCGCCGAAGCTCGTCGGGTTATTGGCCTCGAGCGTCCGGAGCGCGCCGGCAACACCGAGCGTGGTGAGCATGAGCGCAGCGGCCGCGGCGATCTCGACCGGGCGCCGGCTGACAAGACGGCGGCGGGACGGGAGCGCGACCGGCTGGTGCAGCCGGGCGAGCGGCGTCGTTCGCATGTGATCCGTCAGCGAATGGAGCTCATGCGCGAACGAGCTGCAAGGAGCGCAGTGCGCAAGATGCGCGGCGAGGAGCGCGTGCTCAAATTCGGAGAGCTCGCCGTCGAGTCGCAACGACGTGCACTCGCGGGCGCGCTCGCATTGTTTCGTTATCGGTTTCACCAGTCGCACGTCCATTGTGACGGAGCTTTCTCGACAAGGTTAGTCAGCGAGGCGGCCGCGGCGCCGGCCTCACACCAAGTCGTAACGATTATCGGCAACAACGCCGACCAGGATGAGCAGAAAACCGAGGACGACGAAGATCGCCGAGAGGTTGATGTTCTCCTCCCGCTCCGACGGGCTGGCCCAGCGGACGAAACGGGATCCGAAGAACATGTACGCGCCCTTCTCCCCGCCCCGGATCCGGACGGGACCACGGTTCCCGACGAAGAACCCCGCGATCAGGAGGAAGGCTCCGATCACGTAGAAGGAGACGGAGATCGACCGGCGGACGTCGGAGCCGATGGCGATCCCGAACACGAGCGCACCGAGCAGCGCGAGAGCAGATGCGAGCACGAGTAGCCCCCCAAGCCGGCGGAGGGCCGCGAGCCACATCGACTTAAGTCGTCGGAGTGGGCTCGGCGGGCGTCAACTGCGCCTTAGCGCTCGGGCGCCGCATCTCTTCTTCGGTCAACGGCCAGCCCTCGAGTGGGTAGTGGCACGCGGCGATCTGCCCGCCGTCGAACTTGTAGAGCGGAGGATGCTCGACGTCGCAATGGCCCTCCTGGAAGCGCGGGCACCGTGGGTGGAAGTTGCACGCCGCCGGCGGGTTGAGCGGGCTCGGCACGTCTCCCTGGAGAACGATCGGCTTCCGCGCCCGCCCGAGCGCGGGATTCGGGATCGGGACGGCCGAGAGCAGCGCACCCGTGTATGGATGCTTCGGCTCCGAGTACAGGAGATCGCGGGACGCTGTCTCGGCGACCTTCCCGAGATACATGACGAGCACGCGGTCCGAGATGTGGCGGACGACGTTCAAGTCGTGGGCGATGAAGATGTAGGTCAGCCCGAACTGGTCCTGGAGGTCCTTGAGCAGGTTGAGGATCTGCGCCTGAACCGAGACGTCGAGCGCAGACACGGGCTCGTCGCAGACGATCAGCTTCGGGTTCACGGCCAGGGCTCGCGCGACGCCGATGCGCTGCCGCTGGCCACCGGAGAACTCGTGCGGGAACCGGTTGTAATGCTCGGGGTTCAGGCCGACGACCTCGAGGAGCTCCTGCACGCGCCGCTTGATCTCCGCGGCGGTGCCCATCTTGTGAACCTCGAGGGCCTCAGCGATGATGAACCCGACTCGCTTGCGCGCATTCAGGGACGCGTACGGGTCCTGAAAGATCATCATGAGCTCGCGGCGAATCGGTCGCATCTCGGAGCGCGACAGACGCGTGATGTCACGGCCGTCGAAGACCACTTTGCCGCCGGTCGGGTCGAGCAGCCGCATGATGCAGCGGGCCATCGTCGACTTCCCACATCCGGATTCGCCAACGACACCGAGCGTCTCGCCCGATTTGACCGTGAACGAGACGCCGTCGACAGCCTTGACCGAGGCGACCTCTTTCTGGAAGACGATGCCCCGAGTGACCGGGAAGTGCTTCTTCAGGTCCTCGACGACGAGCAGTTCATCGCCTGAGGCCATTACGCCGTCAGTCGCCATCGCGGACAACTATGAGACCTCCGCGAGCGTTCCGGACAGGAGCTTCGCCGCCTCGCGATCTTTCGTCTGCTCGTCGAGGTGGCAGGCCTGAAGGTGGGCGGGGTCGTTGCTGATCGGCCGCAGTTCGGGCTCCGTCTCCTTGCAGACGTTCATCACGTACGGGCAACGTGGATGGAATCGGCAGCCGCGCGGCGGGTTCAGCAGCGACGGTGGCTGGCCGGGGATCTGCGTCAGGCGCTCGGTGTCGGCATCGAGCCGGGGGAGCGAGCCGAGCAGACCCCAGGTGTATGGCATGTGGGGGCGGTCGAAGAGGCTCTCGACCGGAGCCCGCTCCACGACGCGCGCGGCGTACATGACGACCACGTCGTCCGCGGTCTCGGCGACGACGCCCAGGTCGTGCGTGACAAGGATGATCGCGCTGCCGAACTCACGCTGGAGCCGGTTCATCAACTCGAGGATCTGAGCCTGAGTCGTGACGTCGAGCGCCGTCGTCGGCTCGTCGGCAATCAACAGATCCGGATCGTTGATGAGCGCCATTGCGATCATCACGCGCTGGCGCATGCCTCCGGAGAACTGGTGCGGGTAGTCGTCGGCTCTGCGCTCCGCACGCGGAATGCCCACCGCCTTGAGGAGCTCGACCATCCTGGCGCGCGCCTGCTTCTTCGTGACGTCGCGGTGCAGCTGGATCGCTTCGGTCAGCTGACGCCCGATCTTGTGAACCGGGTTCAGCGAGGTCATCGGATCCTGGAAGATCATGGCGATGTCGTTGCCCCGGATGTCCCGGAGCTTGCTCTGCTTCATCGTGATCAGATCCTCGCCCTTGAAGAGAGCCTGGCCGCTCGTGATCGTGTTCCGGCGGTTGTTCAGGCCCATCATCGTCAGGCAGGTGACGCTCTTGCCGCAACCCGACTCGCCGACGATTCCGAGAGTCTTCCCCT
>JBKJWJ010000026.1:0-2602 GCA_046716905.1 Gaiellaceae bacterium | reverse complement strand
CGCCGCCTGCTTCGGGCTCGGCTAAGCGGTGGCGGGTTCCAGCAGCGCCACAGTCTCGACATGGGGCGTGTGCGGGAACATGTCGACCGGCCGCGCGCTCTTCAGCTCGTAGCCCCAGTCGTCGCGTAGCAGCTTCAGGTTTCCGGCGAGCGTCGTGGGGTTGCAGGAGACGTAGACGATCCGGCCGGCGCCGATGCGGCCGAGCCGCCGCACTGCCTTGTTCGTCAAACCGGCCCGCGGTGGGTCGACGACGACCACGTCAGGGATTCCCGAGCGGTCCCGCAGCTCCTCGATCGCGTTCCCGACGTCGCCCGCGAAGAACGCCGAGTTCGTGATCCCGTTCAGGTCCGCGTTCTCGATCGCGCAGGCAATCGACTCCTCCGAGACGTCGATCCCCCAGACCGTCAACGCGTTCCCGGCCATCGCGAGGCCGATCGACCCGATCCCGCAGTAGAGATCCCAGACCGTCTCCTCACCGGTCAAGCCGGCCGCCTCGATCGCGAGCTCGTACAGGCGCTCCGCCATCTGCGTGTTGGTCTGAAGGAATGCATTCGGCCGGACCCGGAACCTGAGCCCGCACAGCTCCTCCTCGATCGCCTCCTCGCCCCACAGCACGGTCGTCGGAAGATTCGTGACCTCCGCGGGGCGGTCGTTGATCGCATGGTGGATCGAGCGCACCTCGGGGAAGCGGCGCAGGGCCGAGACGAAGCCTTCGTCCGCAAATTCGCCCGGCGCAGTCACGAGCTGAATCAAGACTTGTCCGGTGTTTCGCCCTTCGCGGTAGACGAGGTGGCGGAGAAACCCCTTGTGCTCCCCCTGGTCGTAGGCCGTGTGCCCGCTTTCACGCGCCCAGCCGCGGACGGCCTCCCTGATCCGGTTCCCGAGCTCGCTCGTGAGCCAACAGTCTGCGATGTCCAGCACCTCGTCCCACCGCCCGGCCTTGTGAAAGCCCAGAGCCGGGCCGGACGGGGTCGGCGTGAACGAGTACTCGAGCTTGTTGCGATAGCGGAAGATCGACTCGGCCGGCAGCAGCGGCTCGAGCGGCGGCTCGGTGATCCCACCGATCCGTACGAGCGCGTCGCGCACCTGGGCTTCCTTCGACGCGATCTGGGCCGTGTAGTCCAGATCCTGGAACCGGCAGCCGCCACAGGCCGGATAATGGTCACAAGGCGCCTCGACCCGCTGAGGGCTCGGCTCCAGTACCTCCACGGCGAGCGCCTCCGCGTGCCGGCGCTGCACCTTCGTCACCCGCGCGCGAACCCGATCCCCAGGCAGCCCTCGCCGGACGAAGACGACGAAGCCGTTCAGGCGCGCGACGCCGTTCCCGCCGAAGGCGAGCGATTCGACGTCGAGCTCGAGCTCGTCGTCCCGGGCGACTGGCGCAGCCACCTGGCCAGGCTACTTACTGCGTGACGTCGCGGCGGAGCACCGAGAGGGTGCCGAGCGCAGCGAACCCGAACGCATAGACGGCCGCCAACAGGCCGGCGGCCGTTCGGCCGAGCCGTTCCTCGTCGAATTGACCGCTGCTCGAGAACTCTCGCAGGGCTTCGCCGGGCAAGTACTTGTCGATATTCCAGATCTTCGACCCGAGCCCGACGAGGACGAGCTCCAGGACCAGGAACCAGACGATCGCCGAGATGAGCGCGCCCACTTGCGTCTGGAGCGTCGCGCCCAGTCCCAGCCCGAGCACGGCCCACAGAACTGCCGCGAGCATGATCCGGCCGGCGTGCTGCCAATTCTCGCCGGTGAGCTGAAATTGATCTCCGAGCCAGATCTCCGCAATACCGATCGCGAGGGCCAGCGCGATCGCGGTGAGAAGCGTCGCAAGCACCACGGCGGTGAAGAGCTTCGCCAGGACTACCTGCTCGCGCCGCGGAGCTGCCAGGAACGTCTGGGTGATCGTGCCGTGCCGATAGTCCCAGGTGACGATGAGAATTCCGAGGATCAGCGTGAAGATGGTGGCGATCCCGCCGATGTCGACGATGTCCGACTCCAGGGAGATAACGGTGCCGCTCGCGTCGCTGGACGTCCCGGCCGCACCGAGACCGATGATCGCCAGCAGAACGAGTACGAGCGTCACCGTCGTCCACGGCGCCGTCCGGATCTTCAGGAGCTCGGCGTAGACGAGCCTCACGACGTCGTCTCCCCGCCGGTGAGCTCGAGGAACGTCTCCTCGAGAGTCGCCGTCTCGCCAGCGAGCTCGTGGAGGACGATGGCATTGGCTGCCGCGAGCTCGCCGATCTGCTCGGCCGACACCTCGCGCACGGCCATTGCTCCCCCGTCGAGCGTCTCGATCGTCGCACCCTGGGCGCCGAGCAGCTCGCCGAGCCGGTCCGCCTGTGGGCTCCTCACCCGCACCCGCGTCGTAGCCCGGGCGGCGAGCTCGGCAGTCGAGGCCTGTGCCACGAACTTCCCGCGATGGATGACGATCACGTCGTCGGCGATCTGCTCCATCTCTGCGAGCAGGTGGCTGGAGACGAACACCGTGCGGCCCTGGCCGGCCACCGACCGGAGCAGGTCGCGGAGCCAGCGGATGCCGGCAGGGTCGAGGCCGTTCGCCGGCTCGTCCAGCACGAGCACCTCCGGATCTCCGAGGAGCGCC
>JBKJWJ010000025.1:0-3017 GCA_046716905.1 Gaiellaceae bacterium | reverse complement strand
TCAGAGTGAAGGTAGCGCGACCTGACGCCGGACTCGAGCAGGTAGTCGGTCAGGTCTTCGGACATCTTCTTCGTCAGGGTCGTGACGAGCGTCCGCTCGCCGAGCTGCTCGCGGCGGCGGATATCGTTCAGCAGGTCGTCGATCTGGTTCTTGGTCGCACGCAGCTCGACATCGGGGTCGACGATGCCGGTCGGCCGGACGAGCTGCTCCGCCACGCGGGTCGAATGCCGAAGCTCGTACGGCCCCGGAGTCGCCGACACGAAGACGATCTGCGGAACCTTCGCGAGGAACTCGTCGAAGCGCAGAGGCCGGTTGTCGAGCGCCGACGGGAGCCGGAACCCGAAGTCGACGAGGGTCTGCTTCCGAGACCTGTCGCCTTCGTACATCCCGCCGATCTGGGGCACCGACTGGTGCGATTCGTCGAGGAAGACGACGAAGTCGGAGGGGAAGTAGTCGATGAGCGTGTACGGCGCCGAGCCCGGCGGCCGGCCGTCAAGGATCCGCGAGTAGTTCTCGATCCCGTTGCAGAAGCCGAGCTCGACCATCATCTCCAGGTCGTACTCGGTGCGCTGGCGGATCCGATGGGCCTCGAGCATGCGCCCCTCCGACTCGAAGAGGCTGACCTGCTCCTGGAGCTCGTGTCGGATGTCGTCGACCGCGCGCTCGATGGTCGGCTTCGAGGTCACGTACTGCGTCGCCGGGAAGATGTTCAGGTGCTCGAGCTTCCCGAAGACTTCGCCGGTGAGCGGGTCGAAGTGGGTGATCTCCTCCACGTCGTCGCCAAACATCGAGACCCGATAGGCGGACTCTTCGTACGCGGGCTGGATCTCGATCACGTCGCCCTTGACGCGGAACCGTCCGCGGCCGAGGAAGGCGTCGTTGCGCGTGTAGTGGATGTCGATCAGCTTCCGAAGCATCACGTCCCGGTTCTGCTCCTCGCCCACCTGCAGCATCACGAGGCGGCTCTCGTACTCCTCCGGCGACCCGAGCCCGTAGATGGCCGAGACCGAGGCGACGACGATCGTGTCTCGGCGGGAGAGGAGCGAGGAGGTCGCGGAGTGCCGCAGCCGGTCGATGTCGTCGTTCCGGGAGGAGTCCTTCTCGATGTAGAGGTCGGCCTGAGGAACGTAGGCCTCGGGCTGGTAATAGTCGTAGTAGGAGACGAAGTACTCGACCGCGTTCTCGGGGAAGAACTCGCGGAACTCGTTGCAAAGCTGGGCTGCGAGCGTCTTGTTGTGCGCGATGATGAGCGCGGGCCTCTGGAGCTGCTCGATCGTCCACGCCATCGTCGCCGTCTTGCCGGTCCCGGTCGCCCCCAGCAGGGTCTGAAAGCGCTCTCCTGCTTTCAGACCCTCCGAGATCTGCTCGATCGCCTTCGGCTGATCGGCAGTCGGTTTGTAGGCGCTCGATGTCTTGAACTCCGGCATTGTGGGAAAGGCTAGCCGCGATGGTCGAGCAGACAGAACCCCAGCCCTATGGCGCGTACGCCGCGATCGCCGGCACCTTCATCACCGGTCTCGGGGCCGTTGCAGCGCTGTCCCGACGGGGCCCGCCTGCGACGGCGCTGGAGCTCGTCGCCCTCTCCGCAGCGACCTTCAAGGCCTCCCGAACCCTCTCGCGGGAGAAGGTCGCGAGCTTCCTCCGCCAGCCGTTCGTGGAGGGAGACGCAGCACGCGGGGAAGACGAGCGCCCGGCCGGCGAAGGGTTACAACGGGCACTCGGAGAGCTGGTTCTGTGCCCCCGCTGCGTCGGCACCTGGACAGCTGCGGCGCTGGCCTCGACGCAGATGCTGAGCCCCCGGTTCGGGCGCGCACTGACATGGACGCTCGCGGCCGGTGCGGCCAACGATTTCCTGCACGCCGGGTTCGTGGCGCTCTGCGCAAAGGCCAACGAGCTGGAGGACTAGTTGGCCGGCACCGGGCCAGCCTTGCCCCTCCACCATTTGACGAGGCGAATCAGATCGCTTCCGTAGGCGACTGAATAGACGTCCACGTCCTGGTCCGTCCATTCGACCGCCGCCCAGCTGTTTTGGCGGTAACAGATCACCCGGCCTCGCGGCTCCTCGTCGCCTTCCACGGGCTCATGTCCGGTGCGAGCCGATGTCCGCCTCCATTCCTGCAGGGCCGGGGGCTTACCGCAATCACTTACCTGCCGGAAGAGCTCGCCCGAGGCCAGAATCTCCTCCGCATAGACCCGTTGCTCGAAGTGATCCCGCATCAAGAGCCCAGACTCCGCCTTGTTGTATTCGACCCGGTGCACAGCCCGGCCGGCCGGACGGCAGACGATGCTCGACGAGAAGTCGAGCGTGAGCCGCTCCGTCGCCTCGCATCTCCGCTGTATGGACGGAGGGATCAGCGCGAGCAGGTTCCGGTCGAGCGGCACGCGTCCGATCCCGACCTCTACGATCCGCGGCTCGACGTCCCGCAGGCGCTCGTAGCCCACGATTCCCAGCGCGCCGCCTAGAACGAGCGCCCCGAGAGTCATGAGCGCCGCGAGCGTGCGCCGACCTCGTGGCCGCTCCTCCCGGGACTCGACTGGACGCTTGTCAATTTGAGTCGCCGACTCCCCGCCAGGTGGTGTCGCCACGCGAGTCATCGCGCTCGGAGTGCCCTCCAGCGCTGCTCGAAGGTCGGCAACCAGCTCTGCGCAGCTTCCGTACCGGTCGGCCGCCGACTTCGCGACGGCCCTCGCAATCACGGAGTCGACCTCCGAAGGCAGTTCCGGCCGCACCTCGCTCAGCGGCGGCGGCTCGTCTCGCATGTGCGCCCAGAGCACCGCGACCTCGGTCTCGCGGCGAAACAGCGTCAATCCGGCGAGACACTCGAAGACGACGCATCCGAGCGAGTAGATGTCGGTTCGCGCGTCGACGTCCCGCCCCTCGATCTGCTCGGGTGACATGTAGTCGATCGTCCCGACGAACTGGCCGGAGGCCGTGATCCCACTCCGCGACTCCAGATGCTTGGTCAGTCCGAAGTCGGCCAGGTAGGCGTGCGGCGCGCCGCCGGGCTCAGAGCCCA
>JBKJWJ010000024.1:0-5469 GCA_046716905.1 Gaiellaceae bacterium | reverse complement strand
TCGCGCAGGTGCGCCGCGGCTACGAGACCTCGATGGCGGAGAAGCTCTCCCACGACATGGAGTGGATCGCCGACAGATCTGTCGGTCTCTACCTCCGGACGCTCGTCGCGACCGGCTGGCGCGTCCTACTCCAGTCGCTGCGCGGGGCGGTCCGACCGACACGCGTAGAGTGAATCCTCATGTGCGGGATCTGCGGACTCGCGTCGAGTAGCGGGCCGGTCGACCCCGAGCGCCTGCGCGCCATGAGCGCGACGCTCGTGCATCGAGGCCCCGACTCCGACGGTGAGCTCCTCGACGGGCCGGTCGGACTGGCCTCCCGGCGCCTCTCGATCATCGACCTCGCGGGCGGCGACCAGCCGATCTCAAACGAGGACGGAACCGTGCACGTCGTCCAGAACGGCGAGATCTACAACTTCCGGGAGCTTCGGACAGAACTGGAGCGCGCAGGACACCGATTCGCGACCCGCTGCGACACCGAGGCGCTCGTCCACCTGTACGAGGAGCATGGCGAGGGCTTCGCCGAGCGCCTCCGCGGGATGTTCGCGATCGCGATCTGGGATGCGCGGAGCCGTCGACTCGTCCTCGCCCGCGACCGCTTCGGCATCAAGCCGCTCTTCTACCGCGCGAAGCAGGGTGACCTGGCGTTCGCGTCGGAGCTGCGGGCACTTCCACGCGGACGTGTTGACCTGAACGCGCTCGAGGCGTTCCTCGCCTTCAACTCGGTTCCTGCCCCGTATTCGATCTTCGAGGACACCTGCAAGCTTCCGCCGGGCCACATCCTCGTCTGGGAGAACGGCCAGACGCGCGTCGCCCGGTACGCCCGCCCCGCTCCCGTTCCGGCCTCGGAGGTCCGATACGACGACGAGGCCGACCTCGCCGAGGAGCTCCGCGCCCGCATGCGCGACTCGGTTCGGGCGCATCTCATCGCGGACGTTCCGGTAGGGGTCCTGCTGTCGGGCGGCGTCGACTCGTGCCTCCTCGCCGCACTCGCGGCCCAGGAGAGCGGCGAGCCGGTCCACACATTCTCCATCGGCTTCGAGGAACGATCGTTCGACGAGCTGGACGACGCACGGTCCGTCGCGCAGAGGTACGACACTCGTCACCATGAGATCGTCATCCGACCGGATGCGGCGCTCCTTCTCCCCCGGCTCGCCGAGGTTTTCGACGAGCCTTGCGGCGACTCGTCTGCTGTTCCGAGCTACCTCGTCTCGGAACTCGCGGCCGGGAGCGTCAAGGTCGCGCTCTCGGGCGAAGGCGGCGACGAGCTCTTCGGTGGATACCACACGTACGTCGCCGACCTGCTCGCCCCACGGATAGGGAGGCTTGCGATGCTCGCTCGCCCGATCGTCGAGCGCCTCCCGAGCTCGAGCCGGCGGGTGAGCCTCGACTACATGGCGAAGCGCTTCCTCCGGGGCGCGCGCCTGCCGCCGCTCGAGCGCCACCACGCGTGGAAGGAGATCTTCTCCCCGGATGCCCGCGCCGAGTTGACCGGTCGCAGGCAGCGGTTCGATCCAGTCGATCTCCTACGGACGCACTTCGCGGAGACCGAGGGGGCCGAATTGCTGGCCCGCCTCCAGGATGTCGACCGCGGCACCTATCTCGTCGACGACCTCCTCGTGAAGACCGACCGGGCGTCGATGGCTCACTCGCTCGAGGTGCGCGTGCCTTATCTCGATCCGGTCGTCACCGGTCTGGCGTTCGCGCTTCCGACCCGGCTGAAGGTACGCGGCCTCACCAAGAAAGTCCTGTTGCGAAAGGCTGCGGCGCCACTGCTGCCCGCGCACATCGTCCGCGGGCGGAAGCGCGGTTTCTCGATCCCGGCGGCCGCTTGGCTCCGCGGCGAGCTGGAGCCGTTCGCCCGGGACGTGCTCTCGACGGAGACCCTTCGACGACAGGGGTTCCTCCGTCCGGAGGCGGTCACCCGGATCCTCGACCGGCATGTAGCCGGCGAGGAGGATCTCTCGCGCCAGCTCTGGGGCCTGCTCGGTTTCACGCTCTGGCACGAGCAGCACGTCGAACGGACGCCGGGCCCGCTCCGCGAGCGGCACTTCGCCGAGACCGTCGGCGTTTGAAGATCTGGTTCGACATCACCGCGCCGGCGCACGTCCTGGTGTTCAAACCGCTGATCCGGCTCTTGCGCGGCCGAGGCGACGAGGTCGAGATCACCGCGCGCGACTACGCGCAGACCCTTCAATTGCTCGAGCTGCACGGGATCGAGGCCGAGGTGTTCGGCAGCCACGGTGGCCGGTCGCGGTTCGGGAAGGCGCGAGCGCTCACCTCGCGGCTCGGCGACCTGCGTCGCTGGGCCAAAGCCCGCGGCTTCGACGCCGCGATCGCGCACGGGTCGCACGAGCTTACGATCACCGCTCGCCGCCTGGACATCCCGAGCTCGACGACCTTCGACTACGAGTTCGCATGGCTCCAGCACCAGCTCGGATGCAGGGCCGCCACGTTCGTCGTCGTCCCCGAGGCGATCCCGCCGGAACGACTCCACCCGTACGGCGTGCGGCCACCGAAGCTTCGCCAGTACCCCGGGCTGAAGGAGGAGTACTACCTGTCGGACTTCGAGCCCGACCGCTCGGTGCTGGCGACGCTTGGGCTCGCCACCGGCAGGACGCTCGTCACCGTCCGCACACCGCCCGACGTCTCGCTCTACCACCGTACGTCGAACCCGCTGTTCCCCCAGGTGCTCGAGCACCTCGGACGGCAGGACGACGTCCAGGTGGTCGTCCTGCCGCGCACGCCGGAGCAAGGCGCCTACGTTCGAAAGCTCGAGCTTGCCGCGGTCGTCGTCCCCGAGCGGGCAGTCGACGCCCAGAGCCTGATCGGACTCTCGGACCTCGTCGTGTCGGCCGGAGGAACGATGAACCGGGAGGCGGCCGCATTGGGGATCCCCGTCTACACCACCTTTGGCGGGCGGCTCGGCGGCGTGGACGAGGAGCTGATCCGCCAGCGGCGCCTCACGCCGATCACGGACCCGCGCGCCCTCGTCGTGCGCAAGCGCGACGTCCACGAGGACCGGCGAGTGCGCCGAGAACCGGCCGACATGCTCGGCTATTTGTTGCCGACTGGTTAAAACCTGAGCGATACTCTCCCCGATACCACTCTGAAGGGGGAGAGGAATGCGAAGAGGTTTCATCGGCGCTGCGGCGCTGACCACGCTCGTTGCGATAGCGGTGGTCGGGGTCGCGGGCGCCTCACACGGAGGACCGGGGGTGAAGACGGCCAAGCAGCCGTTCCTCGTCGGGACTGCACCCGGCGTGGTCGTCGACCCGATCCTGTCCACCGGGGACATCGTCCCGAACACCGGGGACAACGAGAAGCCGCCGTACCAGATGTCCGGGATCCCGGACGGGCTCGGCGCATACGACACGAAGCACGGCGGCTGGAACTGGTTCCACGGCAACAGCAAGGACACCTTCACCGTCCTGATGAACCACGAGCTCGGAAAGTCGTTCCCGAACAATCCACCCGGCGTCGACACGCGGATCTCGCGGCTCGAAATCGACCGCAAGACACGAAGCGTCCACGAGGCCGAATATCTGTTCACCGGCCTCGAGGGCTACGAGCGGTTCTGCTCGGCGACGCTGAAGATCGTCGGCGGGAAGCCGTTCTACTTCACGGGCGAGGAAGCTGTCCCGATCCCGGGCCAGCTGCCAGGCCCCTCCCATGACGGAAGCTCGATCGCCATGGATCCCGAGACCGGCATGTACCGGGAGACGGCGCACTTCGGCCACCTGCAGCACGAGAACGTGGTGCCGCTGCGTCTGTCGAAGTGGGTCTTCCTGACAAGCGAGGACGACTTCCGGCCGGGTCAGCCCTCGTACCTCTACGCCTACATCGCCAGGGACTTCAACAAGGCGATCAGGGGCACCAACGGAAGCCTCCACGTCTTCAAGGCGGACAATCCGGCGACCAACCAGAACTCTGCCGCCGTCAAGGGCGTAGGCATCCCGGGCCACTTCGTGCCCATCCCGCAGTCGGAGAACACGACCTCGGCGCAGCTCAAGGTCGCAGCGACGACGCGGAATGCGTTCAAGTTCGACCGGCTCGAGGACATCGCGGTCCGCGGCGGTACACAGACCTCCAACGACCGCGTGACCTACATCGCGGACACGGGCAAGCCGCCGGCGACGCTGCGCGGGCGCGTGTACGAGTTCGTCTTCGACAGGCACGACCCGACCAGGGCGACGCTGAAGATGATCCTGAACGGCGACGCTCCCGACCGAGACGACATCTACAACCCGGACAACATGGATGCGTCGAACCGCGTGCTCATGATCCAGGAGGACCGCGAGTCGGCCTTCCGCGACGAGCCCGCTGGCGGCGGCTACGGCCGGGTCATGGAGTACCGCTTCTCCGATGCTCGGCTGAGGTCGGTAGCGCGCGTGAACACGCCGCCCGGCATGCCACCGAATCCCGAGAACTGCACCGGCTGCCGGCGCGGCACCTGGGAGTCGTCGGGAATCATCGACGCCAGCGACCTGCTCGGGAAGGACTGGTGGCTCCTGGACGTCCAGGCTCACAACAGCCTCGCACCGCAGCCAGGGCCCTCACTCGTCCCGAACAGTGGTCCTGTTGGCGAGAACGGGCAGCTCCTGGCGGTCAAGATTCCAGGTAGCACCGGCGGTGGCGGTGGCCACGGAGACCACGATGACGACGACGACGACGACTGACTGAGTCGTCAAGTCTGCTCGGAGCGAAGGGCCGCGGAGACGCGGCCCTTCGTCTGGGCTCTCTGCGGCGCGCGCACCATCATCGAGAGTCGAGAGACGGCTTCGAGCGTCTAGCCCTCCTCGACGAGGCGGCCGAGTACCTCGAGCTCGTCGTCCAGCCACTCGGCGAGGATCGGAGCCCGGCGCGCGCGGCTGATCTTCGGGTGCGTGGTCTCGCCGCCCTCCTCGTCGGGGCCCCACAGGTCTTCGTGCAGCTTCTCGCCGGCCCGGACGCCGATGAACTGGATCGGAATCTCGCGGTCCGGCTCCCGCCCGGATAGGCGGATCATGTCGCGGGCGAGGTCGAGGATCTCAACGGGGTCGCCCATGTCCAGCACGAAGATCTCGCCGCCGCCGCCGATCGCTCCTGCCTGGACGACGAGCGACGCGGCCTCGGGGATCGTCATGAAGTAGCGCGTCATCTCGGGGTGCGTGATCGTGACCGGTCCGCCGGTTGCGATCTGGCGCCGGAAGATCGTGATCACGCTGCCCGCCGAGCCGAGGACGTTGCCGAATCGGACCGCCATGAACCGGGTCTCGATGTCCTCGCGGCACCCGTAGGCCTCCACGATCCACTCCGCGAGCACCTTGCACTGACCGTAGACCGCCTTCGGGTTGAGCGCCTTGTCGGTCGAGACGAGCAGGAAACGCTTCGCGTTGTATTCGACTGCGACGTCGGCCACGACCTTCGTCCCGAGCACGTTGTTGCGGATCGACTCGAGCGGGTTCGCCTCCATGAGCGGGACATGCTTGT
>JBKJWJ010000023.1:0-3378 GCA_046716905.1 Gaiellaceae bacterium | reverse complement strand
ACGCGAATACCACGTCGGGGCGGCGCTCCAGCGCGCCGGCAACGCCGGCAGCGATCGTGAAGGCCGTGAACGACGCGAGTCGGACGGGGATGGGGTAACGGTTTGCGTACGGGACGTTCAGGAAGAGCACGTCGATCCCGTCCACCCGTTCCCTTGCGACCAGCCGGCCGGGCGGCCGTCCCTCGCGTCCGGCCTCCAGCATCCGCGTGTCGCGGCTCACGATCGTCACCCGGTGCCCGCGGTCGACGAGACGCCTGGCGAGCTCGTACGACCGCGTCGCGGTCGACCGGCGCCGGGTGGCGAAATACTGGTGGAAGTAGAGGACGTCCAAAGGCGGTGCTCCTTCAGGTGATGCTGTCTGGCTTCTGGGTCGCGAGCACCAAGCCAGAGCGCGCACTCCGACGAGCCAAGGCTGGGAGCCTTGGTGAGGAGGAGGGTCGGCTCTGGCGCCGCGTGATCGCGGGCCGGGAGCAGGTGTGTATTGCCTGGAGGGGCACTTAACTCGCGGCCTATGATGCGGGCTCGGTGCGAATCGCGCTGCTCGATCCGCCCTCGTACTCCCCTGCGTACGACCACCACCTCGCGACGGCGCTTGCCGCGCGCAGCCACGAGGTGGAGCTCGTCACGTCTCCGTTCGCCTTCGCGGATCCGCCCGCGCCGGAGGGCTACGAACGCGTCGAGCTCTTTCTGCCCTTGAGCGGCCGGCTGCTGCGGCGCTCGCCCCGCTCGCCCTTCCGCTTCGCGCTCAAAGGAGCCGAGTACCTGCCGAGCGTGGCGCGGCTCGTCCGGCGCATCCACCGGACAGAGCCCGACGTCGTCCACGTCCAGTGGCTCACCCTGCCCCGGTATGACCTGCGTTGGGTCGGCCGCCTCCGCCGCGACCGCCCCGTCGTCCTCACCGCGCACAACGTCTTGCCGCACGCCGGCGAGGCGGACGAGCGCCAGCGTCGCGCCAACTACGCCGCATTCGACCGAATCGTCGTGCACACCCGGAGCGGAGCCGACCAGCTGGCGGGGTTCGGTGTCCCGCGCGAGCGCGTCGTCCGCATCCCGCACGGAACCTTCGATGCTCCGCCCGCTGCCTCGATCGAGCCGCCGACCGGCCGAACGCTCCTCTTCTTCGGCCTCATCCGCCGCTACAAGGGCCTCGACGTGCTCGTACGGGCGCTCGCGCGGGTCCCGGACGCGCACCTGATCGTGGCAGGAGACCCGCTCGATCCGATCGAGCCGATTCGCGCCCTGGCCGGCGAGCTCGGCGTCTTGAACCGGATCGACTGGCGCCTCGGCTACCTGCCGCAGGAGGAGATCGAGGCGCTCATGCGAGAGGCGTCGCTCACGGTCTTTCCCTACCGCAGCACCGAATCGGCTTCCGGGGCGCTGGCGACCGCGTTGGGACACGGCCGCCCGGCTGTCGTCACGGACGTCGGCGCACTCGGAGACACCGTGCGCGACTACGCGGCCGGGCTCGTCGTGCCGCCGGAGGATCCCGAGGCGCTAGCCCAGGCGATCGCGAGCCTGCTGGACGACCCGGCGGCGCTCGAACGCGCCTACAGAGGAACCGAGGCGGCGCGACGCGGACTCTCGTGGGACTCGATCGCGGAGGCCCACGAGCAGCTTTACGCCGACCTCGTCGCTAGGGTCCCGAACCGATGAGCGTCATCGAACGCCGCACGACAACCGACGATCTCGACCTCGAGGCCGAGCGCGAGGTCGACGTCCGTGGCTGGTGGGAGGCCGTCCGCGCTCGCTGGTGGCTTCCGCTCCTCGGTCTCGCCCTGGGGCTCGCGGTCGGTTACGCGCTCGCCCTCGGCGGAGGAAGCGTCTACCGCGCCGAGGCGACGCTCTACCTGGGCCAGCCCTTCTCGCCGAACGGCGGCGCACCGGTGCCCGGTCTCGCGACGAACCCGGCCACGGTGAACGAGATCGTCCGCTCAGAGGCCGTCCTTCAGTCGGTCGCGGGACGCAGCGGGATGAACCTCGCGAAGCTGCGCGCCAACGTCACGAGCCGGCAGGTCTCGCCGCCGGCCGGCAGACGCGCTGTCGTCGGGACGACGCCGCTGATCGAGGTGGCGGTCACCGGGCAAAACGCGAGAGTGACCGCGCGGGCCGCGAACCTCCTTGCCGAGCAGGTCGTGGAGGACGTCTCGCCGTACGTCCGCGACAAGATCTCCGCGATCCAGGAGCGGATCGCCGCGGACGAGCGGGAGCTCGCCGAGAGCGAGCGCCGCCTCAACCTCGCGCAGCGAGAGCTGAACGGCGTCCTTGAGAACCGATCGCTCGACACGACGGAGCGCCTCGTCCTGGTCACGAACTTCAACTCCACGATCGGCTCGCTCGTCGAGCGCCGTGGCCTCGTCACCCAGGATCTCCTCGAGGCGAAGCAGGCGCTGTCGCTGGCCGAGAACGTCGAGAAGCCGAGCATCGTCGTGGAGGCAGCCTCCAGGAAGACGACCGCGCGCAGCGTCGGGCGCTCGCTGCTCGTCGGTGGCCTGATCGGACTGATCCTCGGTCTTCTGGCGGCGATCTTCTGGGCTCCGGCCGAGCGGCGGTTCCGCCCCGCCGCCACCTAGGACGCCGAGGTGGTCGAAGGCAAACGGGTCGCCGTCGTCGTCCCGGCCCACGACGAGGAAGAGCTGATCGGCCGTACGCTCGCCGAGATCCCGGCGTTCGTCGACCGCATCTACGTCGTCGACGACGAGTCCGGCGACTCGACCGCCGAGCGGGCGCGTTCGACGGAGGATCCACGCGTCGAGGTGATCCAGCACGAGCGGAACCGCGGTGTCGGCGCCGCGATCGTGACGGGTTACAAGCGCGCGCTCGATGAAGAGATCGACATCACCGCCGTCATGGCCGCCGACGGTCAGATGGATCCAGCCGACCTCGAAGCCCTGGCGACCTCGGTCGCCCGCGGGGAGGTTGACTACGCCAAGGCCAACCGCCTCTTCACCGGCCAGGCCTGGCAGCTGATGCCGCGCCACCGCTACCTCGGCAACGCAGTCCTCTCGATGCTGACGAAAATCGCGTCCGGCTACTGGCACGTCGCCGATTCGCAGTCCGGGTACACCGCGATCTCCCGGCCGATGCTCCAGCAGCTCGATCTCGACCGGATCTATCCGCGCTACGGCTTCCCGAACGACATGCTCGTCCACCTGAACGTCTGGAACGCGCGGGTCCGGGACTTTCCGTCGAAGCCGATCTACAACGTCGGCGAGCGTTCAGGGATCCGGCTCCCGAAGGTCATCCCGTCGATTGCCTGGCTCCTCTTCAAGGGCTTCTTCTGGCGCCTCCGCGAGAAGTACGTGATCCGGGACTTCCATCCGCTCGTCTTCTTCTACGCGCTCGGGATCGTGATGTCGACGATCGGCCTCACCCTCGGCG
>JBKJWJ010000022.1:0-4502 GCA_046716905.1 Gaiellaceae bacterium | reverse complement strand
TCCGGGCCCAGAGCGGCAAAGACAGGATCCGGCGCTCCCTCCCGATCCTCGAAGGAGCCGTGGAATGGAACCGGCCCCACGAGTTGATCCTCACCGCGCCCGAAGCGCTCATGAGCGGGCGTGTAGTCCGCGACCTCGACGTGGAGCCCCTCGAAGAAGGTGGCAGCGTGCGTCTGCTCCCCGAGCGAGCCGAGCGACCCTGAGGCAAGCGCAACCTCCCAGCCGGACTCCACGAGCGCGCGAGAGAGATACCGGGCAACTTGCGCCGAACCGCCGCGCGGGTAGAACATCAGGCCCATCCCCAGCCGTCTGCGTTGCCCGTTCAGTCGCGGAACCTCCTGCTAGTAGTGCCCAGCCTTGCCGCGAAGGTAGTCGCAAGCTCACGGAGCAAGGAAGGATCCCCGACGCGAACACGCATCGACCGGCCCCCGATGGTGACAGGCGCTTCTGCCAGAGGCAAGGGCGACGATCAGCGGATCCTGGAGAGCGGCCCTGACCACTTGTCTACCTGCCGCGCTGTCAGGAAGGCAGCGGCGAGGGTGCGAGGCGGCGACTATCGTGTCCAGCAGCACCCTCCCTGGTCTGGGCCCCCGATTGTAAGCGGCTCGAGCTCCGATTCTCGCCGTCTCCAGGGGCGGTAGGCCCCGGCGCTCCCGTTTCTCGAGTTCCTGCACTCGCCACCGGGCGTCGCCCGCGCTAGGATCGGCCGTCGTCTCCGAGGAGGAACCATGCGCCGCCGTTTGGTCCGCCCGTCGTTCGCCCTCGTCGCCCTCGCCGCGCTCCTGGCCGCTCCGTCCGCAGGCGTCGCGCAGGGGGCTTCGCCGGCCAAGATGCCGACTGCAAGCGGATCGGGCGGTGCCGCCGCGTCAGTCGAGGTGCTGGCCACCAACGCCGCAGTCGAGGCGCTGCGGGGCGGAGCGAACGCTGTCGATGCAGCTGTCGTCGCCGCCGGTGTGCTCGGCGTCACGGAACCGTTCTCGTGTGGGATCGGAGGCGGCGGCTTCATGCTGATTCGGACGCGCGACGGTCGTGTGACGACGATCGACGGCCGTGAGACGGCACCAGCAGCCATGCGCCCCGACTCCTTCTGGGCGGACGGCCGCCCACTCGCGTTCAACGACGCCCGCTACAGCGGCCTGTCAGCCGGCGTGCCGGGGACGGTGGCGACCTGGGATGCGGCGCTCCGCCGCTACGGGACGATGTCGCTCGAGGAGGCGCTGCGGCCGGGAATCGCGGTGGCACGTGAAGGCTTCGTCGTCGACCAAACCTTCTTCGACCAGACGCAGCAGAACGTCGACTACTTCGACGACGTCCCCTCGACGCGGGCGCTCTACCTCGACACGGACGGCACGCCGCGCGACGTCGGCACCCTCCTCCGCAACCCCGACCTCGCCCGCGCGTACATGCGGATCGCGCACCTCGGCGCCAAAGGCTTCTATCGCGGTGCGATCGCCGCTGCGATGGTCGAGGCGGTGCAGGATCCCCCGGTCGCGCTCGACGCGAACCACGTCTGGCGTCCGGGCGTGATGACGATGCGAGACGTCAAGGGCTATCTCGCACCCGAGCGCCTGCCGGCGCACGTCCGCTACCGAGGGCTCGACGTCTACGGGATGGGCCCGCCCTCGAGCGGCGGCTCGACGGTCGGAGAGGCGCTCAACATCCTCGAGGGCTACACGTTGACGCCTGCGAATCGCACGCAGGCGTTGCACCTCTTCCTCGAGGCGTCCCGCTTCTCGTTCGCCGACCGGAACGCCTACCTCGCCGACCCGGATTACTTCGACGTGCCGCTTGCGGGGCTGCTGTCCGACGGCTTCGCCGCCGAGCGTCGCGCATTGATCAACCCGGCCCGCGCGGGGACGAGCCCTGTAGCGCCGGGGAACCCCTATCCGTACGACGCGGCCGGTCAGGCGGCGGTGACCGCCACCCAGAGCGAGACGACGACGCACCTGACCGTGTCCGACCGCTCCGGAACCGTCGTCTCGTACACCTTCACGATCGAGTCGACGGGCGGCAACGGCGTCGTCGTTCCGGGCTGGGGGTTCCTGCTCAACAACGAGCTCACCGACTTCAACTTCGACTCGCTCACGCACCCGAACCGGGTCGAAGGCGGCAAGCGGCCGCGCAGCTCGATGAGCCCGACCCTCGTGACGAGCGGTGGGAGGCCGCTCCTCGCTCTCGGCTCGCCGGGAGGCTCGACCATCATCACGACCGTCCTCCAGATCCTCGTCGACCGGCTCGATCTCGGTTCGACGCTGCCGCAGGCGATCGCCGCACCGCGCGCAAGCCAGCGAAACACCGTGTCGACCACGGCCGAGCCCGCATTCATCGCCTCGCCCGAGGGGGCGACGCTCGCATCGAGTTACGGGCATCGCTTCACCTCGACGGCCGAGATCGGCGCCGCGACAGCAATCGAGTTTCTTTCGGGCGGCGGCGTGCTCGCAGCGGCCGAGCCCCAGCGCCGTGGGGGCGGCAGCGCGATGGTCGAGACGCCGGGTTAGCGGCGCCGGTGTGGAAGCTGCGGGCGCTGCCTGGCGGTTAGCTTCTTCTCGCGCGGGCGACCTCCGCGCACTTCGTCCCAGAAAAGGAGTAGAAAATGCCGATTCCCACTGAGTTGGTCGGGTCCTTGCCTCGCCCGATGAGGTTGCAGGAGGCCTATCAGGCCCATGACGAGGGCGAGATCGATTTTGCGCAGCTCGAGGCGGAGCAAGACAAGGCGGCCGTGGACTCGATCAGGCGTCTGGAGCAGACGGGTGAGACCTATGTGACCGATGGTGAGCAGCGCGAGTCGAGCTTCGCGACGTATCCGCTCACGGACACGCTGGCCGGCACGGGGCTGGCGGACAACCTTGCTGGCGATGGCCAGTTCTTCGCGATCTTCGACGATGGCCATCACCGCCAGCTGCCGCGGTTGACGGGCGGGCCGTTCCGGTACAAGAGATTTGCGTCGGAGTTCGTGGAGAAGAACAAGGCGATCGCGACCAAGGCGGTCAAGCAGGCGGTGATCGCGCCGTCGATGCTGATGCTGCTCTACCCGCTGGAGGGCCAGATCGAGGGGTACTCGCGCGAGCAGTTTCTCGATGACCTCTGCGACGAAGTCGAAAAGGACATCCGGCAGGCGTTCGCCGCCGGCGCCGAGCGCGTCTCGATCGATTTCACCGAGGGCCGGCTGGCGAACAAGAACGACGCGCGCAACCCGTGGACGAACAAGGACATGCTCCAGGACTTCATCGAGTTGAACAACCGGGTGATCGACCGCTTCTCGGCCGAGGAGCGCCGCAACATCGGTATCCACACCTGCCCCGGCGGCGACTGCGACTCGGTGCACTCCAAGGAGGTGCCCTACGAGAAGTTGCTGAGCAAGATGTTCCAGCTCAACGCGGGCTACTTCCTGATCCAGTGCGCGAGCGAGGAGGATCGCGAGAACGTCTACAAGCTCTGCGGCCAGTACAGCCGAGAGGACGCCGACGGCGTCCCGCAGGTCTGTTTCATGGGGGTGATCGACCCGCTCAACCCCGAGGTCGAGACCCCCGAGCAGGTGAAGGAGCAGCTTGTCGCCGCGGCCAAGTACATCCCGGTCGAACGGCTCGGCGCCACAGACGACTGCGGTTTCTCGCCGTTCAGTCGCGACGAGAAGCCCAAGCACGGCTCCCCGGACTTTGCACGCGACATCGCGATGCATAAGATCGCCAACCGCGTCGAAGGAGCGAGGCTCGCCTCCGAAGAGCTCCGGGCCTGACGAGGCACCCGTCCCGCTCGTTGCTTCTGCTCGCCTGCAGGCATGGGGCAAGGCTGCGTCGGTCGGCCCGCCCTCAAGCCCGTAGGCGTCCGATGGACCTAGCTAGTCGGCCGACGTCAATTGGACAGCGCTCCCTCAACGCCTTGCCGTCGCGCGACGCACGACGAAGGTGATGGATCCCAACACCTTCCCGTACCGCCGAGCCGTAATCTGTCCGCGCCCGGGCCAGACGTACCAGCGGTAGACGCCCGGCTCGAGGCGCTGCGCTCGCCCGTTGAACCTCCACTGCGCCCGCAGCTGCAGCCTCGTCTGCGTCGGCCACGCGGTCAGCACCTTTTGGCCGGCGCGGTAGAGCTGGACGTTGTAGTAGGTCGCGCCTCGGACCGGACGCCATCGGAGCAGCGGGGGCCGGGTGACGCGAGCCCCGGCCGCGGGCGCGAAGAGGGCGGACGTCGCGACCGTTCTCGTTACCACGGCGACAGTCCACTCTGAGCCGGCCGGAGTCGCGTCGATATTGCCGGCTGCATCGATTGCGCGAACCGCGAAGCGGTGTACCCCGCTTGCAAGTCCGGCGTAGGAGCTCGGGGAGCCGCAGGGCGTGAAGGAGCCGCCGTCGAGCCGGCACTGGAAGGTGGCCGACTCGCTCGCAGAGAAGGTGAACGCCGCCGATCTCGCGGTCGTGCGCAACGCCGGCGCGGAGTCGATCGTCGTCTGCGGAGCGGTGGCGTCGATCGTCCAGGAGGTGGACGCGGCGCTCACGTTTCCG
>JBKJWJ010000021.1:0-7187 GCA_046716905.1 Gaiellaceae bacterium | reverse complement strand
GTGGCAGCGAGCAGGATCCCGCCGATTGCCGGCCCGCCGAAGATGCCGAGGCTCTCGATCGTGCTGGAGGTGACATTGGCCGCGGTCAGCTCCTGCGGTGTCTTCGCGAGGGACGGGAGCAACGCAGCCTGGGCCGGACGCACGGCCGAGTAGGCGATCGCGACCAGCCCGGCGAGCAAGTAGACGAGCGCCGCCGGCCCGTCCATCATCACGGCGACGGTCGTGGCCACCAGCAGCGCGGCGCGCGTCAGTTCGGCGCTCACGATCACGCGCTCGCGTCGGAAGCGGTCTCCGAGCACGGCCGCGAAGGGGGAAGCAACTGCGGAAGGCAGGAACCGGACGAGCCCGATCAGCCCGACCGCCGCCGCTCCACCATCGCGGTACGCGTAGACGGCCAGCGCGATCCCGTAAGCCCAGTGGGCCATGACCGAGGCTGCCCAGGCGCCCTCGATCCGGCGGATATCCGGGTTCCTGAAGACCCGGCCGAAAGAGCGCCCGGTGTCCCGCAGCTGTTCCCGGAGTGCCCCCACGCGCAGAGCATCCCACGGCGCATTGTGTTTTTCGAGTTGAAGAGGGAAGATTCTCGTGCGGACTACCGTCTAGTAGGTCGTAAGCAGCCAACGACGCGAGAGGAGCAAGAGGATGTCGGAGGATCAGATGGATCAGGTCGATCGAGCGGACGAGCCCAAGAGCGACGACGTCGAGGCCCACAGCTTTGACGCCCCGGTCGATGCGCCGAACGCGACCGAGGAGCCGCCGGACGTCGAGGCCCACAGTTTTGACTCGATGGACGCGATGGACCGCCCGGTCGACTGAGGTAACAATCCGCGTTTCACCTGAAGCCGGGGGCGAGCCCCCGGCTTCAGTTTTTAAGGAGGCCCTCCAGCGAGCGCAGAAGCTCGACGCCTGCGGCGCGACGCTTCCCGTCGAGCTTCTCGAGGTTCTCGGCAACTCTCGCCAGCAGGGCCGCGTCACTCCCGGCGTCGTCGAGCACGGCCTTCGCCCTGCGCGCTTTGACTAGGAGATCGAGCGCGATCGCCGCCTGGTTCCCGAAGAGACCGAGCAGGTCCATCTCGTGGAGCGAGAACCGCGCCTCCCGTGGGCGGTCGAGCACCTGCAGCACACCGACCGGCTCCTCCTCGTGCAGGAGCGGCACGGACATCAGGCCCTTCGGCACGTATCCGGTGCGCTCGGAGATCTCCCGACCGCCCCAGCGCGGATCCTGCGTGACGTCTTCCAGCACGAGCGGCTGCCGGGTCACGAGTGTCCAGCCCGCGATTCCCGTGCTCGACGGGATGCGGTGTCCGAGGAGCTCCTCGGATCCCTCGCCCGAAACGGCCTCGAACACGAGTTCGTCGGTCGTCTCGTCATAGAGGAAGATCGTCGAGGCCTTCGCGGCGAAGATGCTTCGCGCCACCTCCACGGTGGCCTGGAGCAGTGCTCGATGCGCCTCCTCGGAGGCGAGCACGCCGGCGGCGACGGCTGCCCGCAGATCGCTCATCTTCCCTCCACATTCGACGCCGTGAGGTAGAGCGCGCTCTTGAGCTGGAAAGGAGTGAGCTCCGGATGCTTCCCGAGGATCAGCGCACAGATGCCGCTCATGTGCGGCGTCGCAAAGCTGTTCCCGGTCGACCGTGCCTGTGTCCGGCCGAGCCAGGCGACCTCGACGTCCACGCCGCGCGCGAAGAACTCGACGGGTGGATTCGGGTTGTAATAGAAGGTGTCCGCGTCGGGCTCCTCATGGCTCCCGACCGAGATGACCGAGGAAAAGCGCCACGGATAGCTCTCGACCGGCATGTTGTGCGCCGAGGCCACGAGCACCGTGCGGCGGAAGTACGCCCGGTCCGCAACCTCGTGGAGTAGGCCCGCGAACTGGCTCTTGGTCGTCGAGAGGCTCATGTTGATGACGTGGAAGCCCTGCTCGACGGCCCAGCGAAGGCCTCCGAGGAGCGCCTGGCCGCTGCCCGTGAACCCTGCCCCGAGAACGCGGACGCTGTGGAGCTCGCAGTCGGGCGCAAGCGACCGGACGATCCCGGCACAGGCGGTTCCGTGGCCGCAGAGATCGCCTTCCGTATCTTCCACGACTGAGATCTCGTCGTCCTCGCCGACCTCGACCGCCACCGAGCCCGCGAGGTCCCCGACCAGCGGATGGTCGCGCTCGATGCCACTGTCGAGGATGCAGACGCGGATGCCCTTTCCCGTGGAGCCGCCCCAGGCCCAGTCCCGAGTGACTCGACCGGGCCACTGCGTCGGCAGCGCGACAGATTCGGCGGTCCCGGCAGGGAGGCTCCAGGCGGGAAGCAGGCGCTCGGGGGCGGGCTCGGCCACGCTCCGATGTTACGACTCGATCGACCGGACGGCCCGCGCTGCGGCATCCGAGGCCAGGCGGGCGAGCTCCCGCGCCTGCATGATCCGGTCGTCGTCCGGCTTCATGGTCAGGTTCACGGCGACGAGAGTCGCGGCTGCTCGGGCTCCGGCTTCGGCGAGCAGAGCGGCGGCGACGGCGTCGCCTCGTCGATCCTGGGCTCCCCGTTCGGCGACGAGCTCGGCGAGAGAAGCCGCGTCCGCGCCGGCCTCCACGATCAGGAGCGGCACCTCCGCTGCTCGCTCCATCGCCGCACCGACCGCTGCGTCCCGGACCGTTGGCTCCACGCGATCAGGAAGGCGCATGGAGACAAGGGCCTCCTCATAGGCTTCGGCGTCCCGCTGCGCGAGGGGAGCAGTTCGCTTCCGGAGTCGTTCTGCCTGAGCGACGACCGATCCGGCCTGAGCCCAGTCGCCCGACGCCCGTGCCACCATCGCCGAGAGCGCGGCGGACATCGTGACGGCCAGTGCGGCTGCGGAGCCTCCGGCGGGCGTCGGGTCCTCGGATGCGAAGGCATCGAGGAGCTCACGCAGACGCAGATCGAGAAAGTCGCCCGACGTCACGGGCCGACTTTACGCCGATAGCGCCCTGCTTTTCGTCCCGGAAGTCATGGGGACAGGATTCATCCCGTCCCCATCAACCTCGTATCGCTACTTGTCGAGGCGGCGCCGCAGGATCTCGACAGCGTCGGCGTGTGCGACGACGTCGGCTTCCTCGAGTGCAGCCTCGGGATTCTCGATCACCTTGCGGCGATAGTCCTCGTCCGCGTCGGCCCGCTCGACGATCTGGGCCAGGCCCTCCTGCATGAGCGGGAGCTCCTGCGCGGCCTTCACCCAGGCTTCCGGTGCGGGTGGGAATGCGCTCAAGATCTCTCCAAGTTTCTCTTCGTTGTAAGTCATGGTGGTTTCAACTCATGACGCGGGAGCGCCGAGGTTTCTTCCCTCCATCTCGGTCCTGAGCTTCGTCAGACAGCGCGAGATCCGGCTTGCGACCGTCCCCGAGGGGAGGTCGAGGGCATCGCCGATCGTCCGGTAGCTCTCGTCGCGGGCGAAGAAGCGGTCGAGGATCTCGTGGCAGTTCTCGGGCAGGGTCGCGAGCGCCTCGTGGACGGCCATCGACTCGTCGAGTCGGCCGACGGCATCGTCGACGTCCGGGATCTCGACCTCGTCCTCGAGCTGCTCGGTCGAGCCGGCGCGGAGGCGGTCGATGCAGAGGCGGCGTGTGAGCTGGGCGAGCCAGGGCCGGATCGCCTCGTCGTCGCGGAGCTTGTGCAGATGCTGGTACGCGCGGGCGAAGACCTCCTGGAAGACGTCCTCCGCGTCGTGCTCGGGCAGCTTGAAGGCCTGAACGGCAATCGCGTAGACGTAGCGTGAGAACCGCTCGACGAGCTGGTTCCAGGCCTCATGGTCGCCCGAGCGGCAGCGCGCGACGATCTGAGCGTCGGTCGGCTCGGCGCGCATGCCCATGGCTTGAACGGCGTCCATGGACACAGCTTGAAGCATCGCCCGGTTCTACGGTAGGGACGGCTCCAAAAAGAGGTTGCGCCAGGCTTCCCACCAGGTATCCGCCCGAGCGACGATCGAGCGGGTTCCGGTGACCTCGATCCCCGCCCGGCCACGGTATTTCTCGATTTCGCCGGTGTGCATGAAGTCGACTTCGATCTCGGCCGGGCGGCCGGGGTCGTACGCCTTCACGGCGGTCAGGTCTTTCAGCGAGTCCCGGGCGCCCTCCTCGATCAGCTCCCTCGCGAGTATCGGCGTCAGGTTCCGCGCAGCCCGGGCGCCGATGCCTTTCTTGACGGCGACCGTGGTCAGGCCCTCGCCCAGGAGGTCTTTCGCCTCACGGCAGGCGGCTTCGTCGCCGGTGACGAGCAGAACGGGGCAATCCCAGTTCGCGCACATGGCGGCGTTGATCGCAGCCTCGCCGACGAGCACGCCGTTGAAGCGCAGGTTGAACCACTCCCGGCCCGAGACCGTGTGGTTGAGCACGCCGTCCGGCGTTCCGGCCATCGCGTGCATCCCGACGAGCAGGCAGGCGTCGCAGCCTTCCTCCAGGAACTCGGTGTACTGCGTCCAGGTCGACTGGACGACGAACTCGCACGCAGGATCGAGCATGTCGGGCACGAGGGAGTTGAAGCTCCAGCCCTTGCCGGCGCCGTGGTGATCCATGACCACGATCTCCTTCGCTCCCCCGGCCTTGGCGCCACGCACTGCCGCGTTGATCTCCTCGGTATAGAGCTTGCGACCCTCCTCGTACATGTCATGGCCGCCGAGCGTCTGCTCGCTTCGGACGATGCCCGCGACGCCTTCCATGTCGCTGATGATGTGAACTCGCATGACAGTAGGTTTCCATGATGGAAACCGGTTTGCGCGGCAAACGGATTCTCGTGACCGGCGCGTCGGGCGGAATCGGCTCGGTTTGCGTCCGCGAGTACCTCGCCGAGGGCGCCGAGGTCGTCGCCCATTACCACCGGAATCGCGAGGGTGCAGAGGCGCTCGGCGACGTCCAGGTCGTTCAGGCCGACCTGACGGTCGAGAGCGAGGTCGACCGGCTTTTCGAGGAAGCGGGGACGCTCGACGCCTGTGCCGCGGTCGCCGGCGTCTGGCCGAGACCGGACGAGCCAGTCTGGGAGCTCTCACTCGAGCGCTGGGAGGAAACCCTGCGGCTCAACCTGACCGCGACCTTCCTGACGGCGCGCGGCTTCCTGCGCTCGGTCGAGCGAACCGGTCACGGAAGCCTCGTGCTCGTCGCCTCGACGGCCGGGGTCTTCGGAGAGGCCGGCCACGCCGATTACTCGGCGGCGAAGGCCGCGATCGCCTATGGCCTCACGCTCAGCCTGAAGAACGAGGTCGTGCGAATCGCGCCGCTCGCCCGCGTCAACTGCGTGTGCCCCGGCTGGACGAAGACGCCGATGGCCCGGGAGGAGATCGACGATCCGGCGATCGTCGACGGCGTCACCCGAACGATGGCCCTCCGCAAGGTCGCCACACCGGAGGACGTCGCCCGTCAGATCGTCGTCCTCACCTCCGACGAGCTCTCCGGGCACGTCACGGGCCAGGTCGTCGTCGTGGCCGGCGGGATGGAGGGGAGAACGATCCACTGATGGACTGGACGATCCTCCTCTTCGTCGCGCTGATCCTCATCGCGCTCCAGCCACTCCTCCAGCGGCGGATGGTCGCAGGCGGCCGGCGCCGCGCGCTCGAACGCCTGTCGCGGCAGCGCGACGCGACCGTCATCACCCTGATCCACCGGCAGGAGACGATCGCGCTGCTCGGCGTCCCGCTGATGCGGCACATCGACATCGACGACTCGGAAAGCGTGCTGCGCGCGATCCGGGAGACGCCGTCCGGTCGCCCGATCGAGATCGTGCTCCACACGCCTGGAGGCCTGGTGCTCGCGGCCAGGCAGATCGCTGCGGCCCTACTCGACCATGACGGGAAGGTGACCGCCGTAGTCCCGCACTACGCGATGAGCGGCGGGACGCTGATCGCGCTCGCTGCGGACGAGATCATCGTCGACAGCCACGCCGCGCTCGGCCCGATCGACCCGCAAATCGCACAGTTTCCCGCCGCCTCGCTCGTCTCGGTCGCCGAGCGGCCTGGTCCGCACTCAGACGAGACACTGCTCCTCGCCGACATCGGCCGAAAGGCGATGTACCAGGTGGAGACGTTCGCCGCGAAGCTCCTGGAGCAGCACATGGAGCCGGCGAAGGCCCGCGACGTCGCGCGGATCCTCTCGGGTGGCTTCTGGACGCACGACCACCCACTGCTGCCGAACGAGCTCGAGCCGCTCGGCCTCCCCGTGACGATCGGGGTGCCGGCGGAGGAGCGTGAGCTGCTGGCCCTCTACCCGCAGCCTCGTGGACGGCATTCGGCGGTCGACTACTTCCCTGGTCGTCCGGCCCCGCCAGGGTTGCCGCCGGGGCGCGAAGCGCCGCGAGCAAGGCCCCGCAAATAGAAACGGTGCGCCAGAAGGCGCGCCGCATGGACTCTTGCCGCAGAGTGCTAATTGCCGTTAGTCCCCCGCGGAGGAGTCTTAGACCCCTTCTCGGCAGGAACAGCCCAAACCTGAACCACTTTGTCGCTCTACTTCTTCCGGACAAAGTTGGAGCCCCATCAGGGGCTCCAACAATATTCAGGCGGAACCGCCGCCCGGTTCCGCCTGAATCTCTCGAGAAGAGAGCCTTGAGTCTCGAGTGGGCCCCGCCGCAACGGGCCCCGCTCGCCCGATGGGCCCCGCCGCATCGGGCCCCTTCGGTGTGTCTCCGATTGGGCCCCGCCGCATCGGGCCCTCAATCGGTTACAGGCGCACTTTGGGGCAGAGGGGGTCGGTTGATCCATCACCCAATGGGAGTTGACTGCGTCGCTTCACTAACTTCCCGTGGATGACGCGCTCCCCCAGGGAGACATAGAGTGGCCAGGGTGGCGACACCGTTCGAAAAACGCCTGCAAAACGGGCCTATCGTCGTAGCGGACGGCGGCATGGGAACACTGATCGGCGGGGCGGTCCCGCGGCTCCGGTTCCCCGAGGAGGCGAACCTGAGGTCACCCGAAACGGTGGTTTCGCTGCATGTGAGCTTCATCAATGCCGGCGCCGACCTGATCGAGACGAACACATTCGGAGCCAACCGCCGGAAGCTCAAGGCGCACGGGCTCGACGACGAGGTGGAGCGGATCAACAGCAGCGGGGCCAAGCTCGCACGCGAGGCCCGCGAGATCGCCGGGCGCGACATCTACATCGCGGGGTCGATCGGCCCCCTCGGCGACCACGGCGACCTCCCACAGGAGGAGCGCCACGACCACTTCGTCGAACAGGCATCGGC
>JBKJWJ010000020.1:0-8608 GCA_046716905.1 Gaiellaceae bacterium | reverse complement strand
CAGGACGTCACGGTTCTCACGTGAGACGCAGTGGATCTTCACGCGCTCGCCGACCCGGAAGAGCGAGAGATCCATCCCGGACGGGACGGCGCACTCGACCTTCGTGTCGCCCTCGGTGCGAACGGCGATCGCGTACGGCGCTTTCTCAGCGAGGACTCCGTGGGCCTCGATGCCTTCCTTGTGGTGAGGCTTCTCGGGGCGCTTCTCGCTCTCGTCGTTGCCTCGGATGAACGTGAAGCTTCCGTCCTTGCCGATCAAGACGACCATGCTCACCTGGTCGCCGGCCTCGAAGTCCGGGAGGACTGCGCCCTCCGGCACCTCGACGTGCACGGCGCCACGCTCGACGACCGCGATGTCGAAACCGTCGCCCTTCGTCTCGAGGAAGATCCCCTCGAGCTCGACGAGCTTGGAGCGCCCGGTCTCCCGCATACCCGTGGACCAGGTCGCGGCAGCCGACAGGCCGACGTTCACGACCACACGGTCACCGGGCGTCAGCGCACCTGCGCTGACCGACGCAAATGCGCGGCCACCGCGCTGACCGACGGCGAAGACGCTGCCGCCCGCCGAAATGATCACGCGGCGCTGCGCTCGATCCTGCTTGACGACCACGGCGCCGAACCGTGCGCGCTTTGCGCGACCGACGGCCTTGACCCGCTGGGCGTCGAACGTCCCGTCGGGGCGGCGCGAGGCGGTAACCGCTACTCGCTGGCCGAGCCGGACCTGTGCGAAACGGCCGGCTAGGCGCACCGTCCGTGCGGTGCCTGCCGTGACCACCACGGCGGCCTTTCTCTTCGAATCCTTGGCAACGGCAACGCCGGTGTAGGACGCGGCTGCCGCGTTCGGAACCGCGACGATCGCGGCGACGGCGGTAGCCAGAAGCAGTGCTCTCCTCATTCCTCGACCTCTCTCCCCGGCGTTCGCAGGGCTCTGCGCCGCTTTCCCCCTGGCCCGGCTATCGGCCGGGAGTCCCTCGTGCTTGGGGAACTTCACTCACTTGAGCTACCTCACTCGGAGCTAGACTGGCTCTCTGCCCGGTATCCGACCCGGAACTGGAGCGAATGGTGATCAGAAGCGTGAACGTGATCGGCCGCGGCCGTGTCGGCTCGGCTGTCGCCGCCCGACTGGAGGAGCGGGGCGTCGAGCTGCGCGAGGAAGGCGCACACATCGTCCTGTTGTGCGTTCCGGACGCCGCCATTGCCGCCGCCGCCGAGTGTCAGACACTCGCCATGTCCCAATGGATCGGGCATACGAGCGGCGCGACGCCGCTCTCGGCGCTCGGCTCGCATGGGCGGCGGTTCGGGCTCCACCCGCTGCAGACCTTCGATCGATCGGGCGAGCCGGCGCAGCTCGACGGAGCGCATGCTGCGGTCACGGCCGAAAGCGACGAGGGCCGGGGGGTCGGCCATGAGCTCGCACGGATCCTTGGCCTGGCGCCATTCGACCTCGCCGACGCCGATCGCGCTCTCTACCACGCGGGCGCCGCGATCGCTTCCAACTACCTTGTCACCCTGCACCGCGCGGCAACAGCGCTCTTCCAAGAGGTAGGCGCCCCGCCGGAGGGCCTAGAACCGCTGATGCGCCGCGTGGTCGAGAACGGCTTCGAGCTCACCGGGCCGATCGCGCGCGGAGACCTCGAGACGGTCGAACGGCACCTAGCCGCAATCAGGGAGCGAAAGCCGGCACTCGAGCCCCTCTATCGCGTCCTTGCGGAGGGGACGGCGCCATGACGACCGTCCGCACGATCCGTGAGCTCGAGGTGGCCCTTGCGGAACGCGCCGGCTCGACCGGCCTCGTCCCGACCATGGGATCGTTCCACGAAGGACACCTCGCGCTCTTCAAGGCTGCGCGCGAGGAGAACGAGACGGTCGTCGTCAGTCTCTTCGTGAACCCCGCCCAGTTCGACGAGGGGGCCGATCTCGCCGCCTACCCGCGCGACGAGGCCCGCGACGCCGAACAGGCCGAAGGGGCCGGTGCCGACATCCTCTTCGCGCCCGCAACAGGCGAGCTGTACCCCTCGGGGTTCCAGACCTGGGTGGAGGTCGAGGAGCTGGGCCGCATGCTCGAGGGACGCTTCCGCACCGGCCATTTTCGCGGCGTCGCGACGATCTGCCTGAAGCTCTTCAACATCATCCGGCCCGACCGGGCGTACTTCGGGCAGAAGGACGCGCAGCAGACCGCCGTTATCCGTCGCGTCGTTCGCGACCTGAACGTCCCGGTCGAGATTCGGGTGCTTCCCACCGTCCGCGACGAGGACGGGCTCGCACTGTCCTCGCGGAACGCGCGCCTCTCGCCGGGCGAGCGCCGAGCCGCAATTGCACTCCCGCGCGCCCTCGCCACCCGAGATCTCTCCGCGGCGCGCCGGCTGCTCGACGGACTCGAGGTCGATTACGTCGAGATCGCCGACTTCGAGCCGAGAGTCCTCGCCGCTGCAGTCCGCATCGGCGAGATCCGCCTGATCGACAACGTCGTCCTGGAAGGAGAAACGGCATGACCTCTCACCCCGACCCCACCTCCAAGATCTCTCTCACGGAGCTCGCCGAGCGAAAGGGGCGCGCCGAGAGGCTCGTGATGGTGACCGCCTACGACCATCCCGGAGCGCGTCTCGCGGACGCCGCCGGTGTAGACATCATTCTCGTCGGGGATTCCGCTTCCGACAACGTGCTCGGTTACGACACCACGGTCCCGGTCACCGTCGACGAGCTGCTCGTGCTCGTCGGGGCCGTGGCACGCGGCGCAAAGCGAGCGCTCGTCGTTGCCGACATGCCCTTCGGGTCGTTTCAGGTCTCGGACGAGGCCGCGGTCACCAACGCGGTCCGTTTCGTGAAGGAGGCCGGGGCCGATGCGGTCAAGCTCGAAGGAGCCGGGCCGACGCTCTCCCGCGTTCAGGCGCTCGTCGGAGCGGGAATTCCGGTCATGGGCCATGTCGGGCTCACGCCGCAGTCGGCGACGATGCTCGGGGGGTTCAAGGCCCAGGGTCGCACCGCGGCGAAGGCGCAGCGGCTCCACGCCGACGCCCGAGCGCTCGAGGCGGCCGGGTGCTTCGCCGTCGTGTTGGAGGCAGTGCCGGCGGCGGTCGCGGCACGCGTGACAGAGGCGCTCCACGTGCCGACGATCGGGATCGGTGCAGGGCCCGGCTGCGACGGTCAGGTGCTGGTCTGGCACGACCTTCTGGGCCTGAACGACCGGAAGCCGGCCCGCTTCGTCAAGCGCTATGCCGACATCGGTGCCGACATCCAACGAGCTCTCGAGGCATTCGCGGTTGACGTCCGCTCCGGCGCCTTCCCTACCGACGAGCACACCTACGCCATCCCGGATGATGAGCTCGACCTATTCGAAGCCGCCACCGAGGAGCGCGAGCACGCTCCAGATACCGAGGGCTAGCGCGCCGAGCCAGACGACCGCCAGCACCACACCGGCAGCGGCACGCGCGTACGACCAGCCGTAGACGACACGGAGCCCGACGAGGAGCAGCCAAAGACTCCACGCCGCAAGAGGGATCACCAGCGGCCCGAAGATCAACCACGCCGGAATCGCAAAGACCAGTGGCGCGAGCGAGTAGGCGAGCACGTGCCTCGTCTGGCGACGCGAGCCCGCTCCACCAAGCCGCGGGACGACGTAGGAGAGCCCCCAGCCGAGTACCCAGTAGCCGATGAAGCCGTACGCGAGGCCGCTCACGAAGATCCAGACGAGCACCTCGAGCGCATCGAGGTCTTCGAGAGTCTGGCCTGCCGTTGCCAGCGCACCGGCCACACCGCCGGCGAACGCGAGGCCGACGACGACGTCCTGGCGGTCTCCGGCAGCTTCGACCGAATCCTCTCTCATTGGATCGAAGGCCTCGCGAGGTCGCCACAGGACGAGTGCCGCGCGTCGCAACCACACCCGCTCAGCCTCCACGGGCGGAGTATCACTACAAGCCGCGACGCGGCAAGCTGGCGTGCCGCCTCGTTATCGGCTCGTGCGGCCCACCACCGTTATCCCCTCCCTGAGTGTGCGCGGCAAGACCGATCCGGCGGCCCGATAGACCCGGTTCTTTCGCGAGCCGTGGTCGAAGTAGTTCTGGGTCAGCCAGCGAACGACCTCGAAACCTGCCGCCTCGACCGCCGCAAGCAACTCACGGACGGTGAACTCGTGGAAGTGCCCCGGGTTGTCGATCTCGTCGCGGATCGGGTCGTAGGGGTTCCGACCGAGCGCCATCCGGAGCCGCTTCGGGAGAGCCGTGGCGTTCGGTGTCTGGAGGATCAGGTGGCCGCCGGGCACAAGGGCCGAGGCGAGCAGCCGCAGCACGGGAACGGGCGCAACGCGGAGATGCTCGATCACCTCGCAGCAGACCACGACGTCGTGCTGCTCGAGCTCCGGGGGGTCGCCGTCGTTCAGGTCGTACTGCACGTGGCGTTCGCCCTCCCGAAGCGGGAAGCGGTGATCCTGCCAGCCGATCGTGTTCACGGCCGCCCCAGGGATCGCCTCGCGAAGGAGCACGCTCTCGTAGCTCGGCCCAGCCACGAGGATCCGCTTCGGCTCCAACTCCGAGACGAGCTCGAGAAGCAGGGAGTAGCGACGAGCGTGTGTCCGGAGGTAGACCTGTTCCTCGGGCGCGTTGTAGCGCCGAGAGAGGTCAGGCAGCAGCGGCGGCAAAGGCGGGCAACACTTCGCGCAGGAACTGGCCCGTGTAGGAGCCCTCGACCCCCGCAATGTCCTCGGGAGTCCCGGTCGCGAGCACCTCTCCACCGGCTTCGCCACCTTCAGGGCCGAGATCGACGATCCAGTCGGCCTGCTTGATCACGTCGAGGTTGTGCTCGATCACGAGGACGGTGTTGCCGTTGTCGACGAGGCGCTGCAGGACCTCGAGCAGCTTCTCGATGTCGGCGAAGTGCAGGCCGGTCGTGGGCTCGTCGAGGATGTAAAGCGTCCGACCGGTAGCGATCTTGCTCAGCTCGGACGCGAGCTTGACCCGCTGGGCTTCGCCGCCCGACAGGGTCGTGGCAGGCTGGCCTAGCTTGACGTAGTCCAGGCCGACGTCGTGGAGGGTCTGGAGCCGTCGCCGAAGCTTCGGGATCTTTGCGAAGAACTGGAGCGCGTCCTCGATCGACATCTCGAGCACGTCGGCGATCGACTTGCCCTTGAAGCGAACTTCCAGCGTCTCCCGGTTGTAGCGGCGTCCGTGGCACGTCTCGCACGGGACGTAGACATCCGGAAGGAAGTGCATCTCGATCTTGATCGTCCCGTCCCCCTTGCAGGTCTCGCAGCGTCCGCCCCGGACGTTGAAGGAGAAGCGGCCCGGCTTGTAGCCGCGAACCTTCGCCTCGGGCGTCATCGAGTAGAGCTCACGGATGTGATCGAAGAGCTTCGTGTAGGTCGCAGGGTTCGAACGAGGCGTTCGACCGATGGGCGACTGATCGATGTCGATCACCTTGTCGAAGCATTCGATCCCCTCACAGCTGAGGTGCTCCCCGGGCTTGACCCGCAACCTATGGAGCCGGTTCGCGAGCGCCTTGTAGACGATCTCGTTCACGAGCGTCGACTTGCCCGAGCCGGAGACCCCGGTGACCGTGATCAGCTTTCCGACGGGGAACTCGACGTCGATCCCCTTGAGGTTGTGCTGTGTGGCGCCGCGCACCGAGAACGTCCCAAAGTCCTCCGTTCGGCGCTCTGGCACTGCAATCTCGCGTGTGCCCGCGAGAAACTGACCGGTCACCGACTTCGGGTTCCGCTCCAGCTTGCGGGCCGTCCCTTCGGCGACCACATGGCCACCGTGCTCGCCCGCGCCTGGGCCCATGTCGACGAGCCAGTCGGCCGAGCGCATCATCTGCTCGTCGTGCTCGACGACGAGCACGGTGTTCCCGAGGTCGCGTAGACGCTCGAGCGTCGTGATCAACTTTCCGTTGTCGCGCTGGTGAAGGCCGATCGAGGGCTCGTCGAGAATGTAGAGCACGCCGACGAGCTGCGACCCGATCTGCGTGGCGAGGCGGAGCCGTTGGGCCTCGCCGCCGGAAAGCGTCGCCGAGGCGCGGTCGAGTGCGAGGTAGCCGACTCCGACGTTGTCGAGGAAGGTCAGGCGCTCGCGGATCTCCTTGACGATCCGCGCCCCGATCAGTTCCTCGGTCTCCGTCAGGTCGAGCTCGTCGAGGAACCCGAGCGCGCGCGTGACCGACATCTGGGTGAAGTCGTGGATGTTCTTCGCGCCAACGGTGACCGCAAGCACCTCCGGCTTGAGCCGGGCACCGTTGCACTCCGGGCACGGACGGAAGCTCATGTACTCCTCGATCCGCTCGCGCGTCGAGGAGGAGTCCGTCTCCCGGTAACGGCGCTGGAGGTTCGAGACGAGCCCTTCGAACGCGAGCATGTACGAGCGCTTTCGGCCCATCCGGTTTCGGTAGTTGACGTACACGCGCTCGCCTTTGGTTCCGCTCAAGAACAAGTCACGGTGCTCCTCCGAAAGGTCTTGCCAGGGGGTGTCGGGGTCGATCTCGTACCGATCCGCGATCGCCTGGATGATGGCCTCGTACCAGTTCCCCGAAAGCGGAACGAGCGCCTCGGCTAGCGGCAGCGTCGGCTCGGGCACGAGGAGGTCCGGATCGATCTCCTGCTGGGCGCCGAGCCCTGTGCAGCGGGGACAGGCGCCGTGCGGTGAGTTGAAGGAGAAGATTCGCGGCTGGAGCTCCGGCAGCGAGACGCCGTGCTCGGGGCAGGCGAACCGCTCGGAGAACGTCAGTTCCTTCTCCTCGTCGAGCAGGTCGATCGTGACCAGCCCGTCGGCGAGGTTGACCGCCGTCTCGACCGACTGGAAGAGGCGCGTCCGCAGGTCTTCCTTCATCCGCAGGCGATCGACGACGACCTCGATCGTGTGCTTGAACTTCTTGTCGAGGACGATCTCGTCCTCGAGCAGGCGCTGCTCGCCGTCGACCTTGACGCGGGTGAACCCGTCGCGGCGGAGCTCGTCCAGGAGGTCGCGGTACTCCCCCTTGCGGTCGCGGACGACCGGCGAGTTGACGGTGAAGCGGGTTCCTTCCGGCAGCCGGAGGATCTGGTCGACGATCGCCTCGATCGACTGTCCGGTGATCGGGCGGCCGCACACGGGACAGTGAGGGCGGCCGATGCGCGCGTAGAGCAGGCGGAGGTAGTCGTAGATTTCGGTGACCGTGCCGACCGTCGAACGCGGGTTGCGGCTCGTGGTCTTCTGGTCGATCGAGATCGCGGGGCTGAGACCCTCGATCGAGTCCACGTCCGGCTTTTCCATCATCTGGAGGAACTGGCGCGCGTAGGCGGACAGCGACTCCACGTAGCGGCGCTGACCTTCCGCATAGATCGTGTCGAAGGCGAGGCTCGACTTTCCCGACCCCGAGAGGCCCGTGACGCAGATCAACTTGTGTCGCGGCAGGCTGACGGTGATGTCCTTGAGGTTGTGCTCGCGGGCACCATGAATGACGAGCTCGTCGTGAGCCATAACAGGCCAGTTTAGCCGGGTCGCCATTGACGAACGCATGTTCGTTCCCAGGTCGGACGGCACTCCAGGGCCAGTCCGCGGCTTGGGTCACGAGACCGGCACGCACCGGGTTCGCGAGGACGTACTCCAGTGTGGCGCGGAGGTGGTCTTCATCGTGGATGACCCACGATGAGAAGCGTGTCGCAAAGAGGGCGCCGCGGCGGCGGTGGCGGGCATTGTGCTCTCTCGCATAGTGGCCCTGGAACCACTGGACGGCGCGCGAGAGGTCTGCCGTCCGGGCTTCGACGACCGCGTGGTAGTGCGTCCCCATCAGGCAGTAACCATGGAGGTCGAGCACGAAGCGCGTCGCGGCGCGAAGGAGGAGCGAAAGGAACATGCGCCGATCCTCCGTGTCGTGGAACAGCATCGTCTCGTGCACGCTCCGGGCGGTCACGTGGAAGTGGCCGTCGGGGAGCTCCGATCGGAGGATTCGCGCCATCGAGTCGAGGCTAGAAGCCAACGATGGGCCTCGGAGATCGGCGTGTCAGTTCCTCCCCACCTCCGGCACGCCTTCGCGAGCCATGGCGAGTGTCAGACACTCGCCATGACTGGAGGGGACGTGGCTAGCCGGCGAGGCGCTCGACGAGGCGATAGACGCTCTTCGGCCGGGGCACGTGATCGAGGGACAGCGGGCCGACGACGACGGTGCCGTAGCCGAAGAGCTGGCCTGCGAGGGTCTGCTCGAGCTCCACGGCCTCGACGGCTGCGAGGCGCACGGCACGCGCTCGGCGCCGCCACGTTCCGTTCACGACGAAGACCTTGTCGGTGGTGACCACGAGGCGAGTCCGCTCCCATTTCCAGACCGCGCGAAGCGCCAGGAACGCCGCGAATCCGATGACACACGCGCCGACCACGGAGAGCGGCCACGCGAGCGTTGCCACGACGCCACCCACCCCTGCGAGCACCATCGCCCACACGAGCGGCCGCGCCAGGACGATCCCATGGCGCCTCGCCTCGAGGCAGACCTCCTCGTCGCGGTTCACAATCACCCCGGCGGCTTCGAGCCGTCGAAGGCGTTTCCTTCCGGGCAAACGGGAGAAAGGGAGGGTGTGAGCGAAACAGCCCGTAAAGCGTTCGTCGCCTCGATCGTCATTCTGGCGGTCGTCGTGGGCGCGCTCGCGCTCTGGA
>JBKJWJ010000019.1:0-3403 GCA_046716905.1 Gaiellaceae bacterium | reverse complement strand
CGAGGTCCGCGAAACAGCGGACGTGGTCGGGTGAGTGGACGACGACTTCCTGGCGCTCGAACGCGGGATAGAGGTTCGGAACGACCCGGACGCGCCACGGATCGCCGATCCTGAGCGTCTCGGGTGGCGTGCGGTCCTCGCGGCCCGCACAGAAAGGACAGCGCTCGAGCTCCTCGGGCGTCGCCTCCTCCGGTGGCGGCAACCACGCTCCGGGACGAGCTCCACGGCCGGGAGCGACGACGACACCGCGACCCGTCAGCGGGTCTTCGCGGAAGTCGGTCAGTTCGGGTTGTCGCCCGAGCGACCTTCGATGAACGGCTTGAAGAGCTCGATCGGCAGCGGAAGGATGATCGTCGACGAGCGCTCCGAGCTGATCTCGAGCATCGTCTGGAGAAAGCGGAGCTGCAGGGACATCGGGTTCTCCGCCAGCACGAGAGCGGCGTTCTTCAGCTGCTCCGAGGCCTGGAACTCACCCTCCGCTGCGATGACCTTCGCGCGGCGCTCTCGCTCGGCCTCGGCCTGGCGTGCCATCGCGCGCTGCATCCCACCCGGGATCTCGACGTCCTTGACCTCGACGATCGACACTTTGACGCCCCAGGGCGAGGTGGACTCGTCGATGATCCGCTGCAGGATCTCGTTGATCTTGTCCCGCTCCGACAGGAGCTCGTCGAGCATGTGCTGGCCGAGGACGCTCCGGAGGGTCGTCTGGGAGATCTGCGACGTCGCGACCATGAAGTTCTCGATCTGCACGATCGCCTTCTCGGGATCGATGATCCGGAAGTACGCCACGGCGTTCACGCGGACCGGGACGTTGTCCTTCGTGATCACCTCCTGCGGAGGGACGTTCAGCGTCACCGTGCGCAGGTCGACTCGGACCATCTTGTCGATGATCGGGATCAGCAGGAAGAGGCCGGGACCCTTCGGCGGTGATTTCAGCCGGCCGAGCCGGAAGATGACGCCGCGCTCGTACTCGCGTGCGACCCGAACCGAGGCCGACAGCAGCAGGATGAACAGGACTGCGACGACGGCGAGGGCAATAAGCGCGGCCACGACTGAATCCTACGCGGGGGCCACAGTGAGCGTCAGCGCATCGTCGAGCCCCTCGATCCGAACGTGCTCGCCGGGCTGGATGGGATCGCCGGTCGTCGTCGCCCGCCAGAGCTCGCCATGGACGAACACGAGGCCGACGGGATCGACTGCTTGGCGGACGATCCCGACCTGGCCGACGAGCTCCTCCTGGCCGGTGACGACCTCCGCCTTCCGCACCTGGACGAGCTTGGCGATGACGAGCCCGGCCATGAGGGCCATCGTGCCGCCCATCGCGAGCGCGACGGTCAGGGAGACCTGGTACGACTCGCCGGCCGGGTCGAAGAGCATCAGCGAGCCGATGACGAACGCGACTGCGCCGGCGAGTGCGAGCGCCCCGTGGCTCGCGACGAACAGCTCGGCCATGAAGAACCCGGCCGCGAGGAGCATCAGCAGCACCCCGGCCCAGCTGACCGGCAGGATCTGCAACCCGAAGAGACCGATGACGAGGGAGATCGCGCCGACGGTCCCAGGAAGGATCAGGCCGGGATTCCAGAGCTCGATCGTGAGCCCGAGGACACCCAGGGACATGAGGATCACGATCAGGTTCGGGTCGATCAGCGTGTCGAGGATGCGTTTCCAGAGCGACATCTCAACGCGCTCGATCCTGGCGCCTGCCGTCTGCGGCATGAACATCTTCGGTTTCGTCTCTCGCCCGTCGATCTGGTCGAGGAGCGCGGGCAGGTTCGGAGCGATCAGGTCGATGACGTTGCGCTCGAGCGCCTCGCGCGCCGGGAGGCTCTTGCCCTCTCGGACCGTCTCGTCCGCCCAGGTGTCGTCTCGTCCGTGCTCGCGCATCAATGCTTTCAGCGACGCGACAGCGTCGTTCACGACCTTGTTCCGAAGATCCTCCTGGATGTCCTCGCCGCCGACGCTGATGGGCGTCGACGAGCCCATGTTGGTCTGCGGCGCCATCGCGAGAATGTCTGCGGCCTGGCCGATCCAGACTCCGGCGGATGCCGCGCGCGCTCCTTCGGGCGAGACGTAGACGATGACCGGAACGCGGGATGCCAGCTCGGCCTCGTAGATGTCCTTCATCGAGCTGGCGAGGCCGCCTGGAGTGTCGAGGAGAATGACGACTGCCTGGTACCGCTCCTCATTGGCCCGCTCGATCTGGTCGATGACGTAGTCGGCCGTGACCGGATTGACGTCGTTGTCGAACTCGACCGCGAGGACGCGGGACTGGGAAGGAGCCGCCATTGCGACCGCAGGAACGAACACCGCGACGGCCAATGCGGTCAAAACTGCCCGCAGAACGCGGCTTTTCACGGTGTAAAGATGCTATCAAGACCCTTGCGGCTACCCGACGACGCTGCGACCCTAGTCCGGGGTCGATGAAACTCGTTGCCGCCACACTCGTTGCGCTTGCCTGCCCGGCCGCCGCCTGGGCGGATGCCACGCTGGTGACGCGGGAGCTCTCGGTGGGCGGACAGCGCACCCTGGCTGCCGCGGCAGCGCCGCAACGCTTTAACCTCCTGGGTCTGCACTGGAAGGGACCCGGCAGTGTGCAGTTTCGTGTTCGGGGAGATGGAGGCTGGAGCCGCTGGCGCGCCGCTGAGGCCGAGCCCGAGGATTTGCCGGACCGCGGCACCGACGAGGCTCGCCGGGCGGGCGGATGGCGGATCGGCAGCCCGTGGTGGACGGGATCCGCCAACCGCCTCGAGGTGAGAGTGCGCGGCCGTGTGGCTCGACTGCGGGCGCACTACGTTTGGAGCCCCGAGGAGACGTCGCTCGAGCGCACGCTTCAAATGGCAGGTGGACCGACGGTCATCAACCGGAAAGCGTGGGGCGCGAACGAGAAGATCAGACGGGACAACCCCGAATACGCGAAGACCCTGGCGGCTGCGATCGTGCACCACACAGCCGGAGCAGGCCCCGCAACGCCTGCGCAGTCCGCAGCGATCGTCCGAGGCGTCTACACCTACCACGTGCAGGGAAACGGCTGGGACGACGTGGGCTACAACTTCCTCGTCGATCGGTTCGGCCAGGTCTTCGAGGGCCGTTACGGAGGTATCGAGCGGAACGTCGTCGGCGCCCATGCGGAAGGCTTCAATACGGGCTCGGTGGGGATCGCCCTGCTGGGGAGCTACAACGGGGCCCCGCCGACGGCGGCCGCCCGCGCTGCACTGACACGCCTCATCTCATGGCGGATGGACGTCGCGCATGTCGACCCGGCCTCGCCGGCGTTGCTCGTCTCGCGTGGGAATCCGAAGTATCGGAAGGGCACGCCGCTCTGGCTGCGTAGCGTCTCCGGGCATCGAGACACCGGTTACACGAGCTGTCCCGGCGGCCGTCTCTACGGCGATCTCGGAGGTCT
>JBKJWJ010000018.1:0-3457 GCA_046716905.1 Gaiellaceae bacterium | reverse complement strand
CACCAGAAGACGATCGAGCAGTTCGGCGACCGCTGGACCCGGGCCCAGAACATCGTCACGAACGGGCCGTTCAAGGTCGAGGACGCACAGCCGAGCGCGTCGATCACGCTCGTCAAGAACATGGAATGGCGTGACGCAGCGAACGTCAAGCTGGAGCGCGTCGAGGGCAAGATCATCGTCGACGGGACGACGGCTGTTCAGTCGTTCGAGGCCGGCGAGGTCGACGTTCTCGACGAGCAGCTTCCCGCCGCGGAGACGCCACGACTGAAGGACACGCCGGAGTACGAGCTCTACCCGGGGCTCGGCACGTCGTACTACGGCTTCAACGTCAAGGACAACATCACCGACGTGAACCAGCGCCGAGCGATGTCACTTGCCGTCGACCGGCAGTCGATCATCGACAACATCACGCAGGCCAACGAGAAGCCTGCCAATGCGTTCACGCCGGAAGGCATGCCGGGCCAGGCGGAGATCGTCGGCGAGGGCTCGCCGTTCACGCCCGCCGCGGGTGACCTGGACATGGCCAAGGAGTACATGGCCAAGGCCCAGAACCCGAAGACGAAGATCACGATCTATTCCAACGAGGGAGCGCCGAACAAGGAAGTTGCGCAGGCGCTGCAGAGCATGTGGAAGCAGATCGGGATCGACTCCACGATCAAGATCCTCGAGTGGCAGCAGTTCCTCGAGTTCATGGGGCCGCCGCCGCCCAAAGCCGTCGACGTCTACCGGCTTGGCTGGGTCGGAGACTTCGTCGACGACATCAACTTCCTCGAGCTCTGGACCTGCGACTCGGGGAACAACAACACGGGCTACTGCGACAAGGACTACGACGCTCTCGTCGCCAAGGCCAAGAAGACGCCGGAGACCGGCGCCCGCTACGCGATCTACAAGGAGCTCGAGGCGAAGCTGACGGGCGCGGACGGGTTCCTGCCGTTCATCCCGCTCTGGTACATCACGTACCCGAACCTCGAGCGCGAGACGGTCAAGGAGACCTTCAAGATCAACCTGCTCGATCAGGTCGATCTGACGAAGGTCGAGGTCAAGGGCTAGTCCCCTGACCCGATCGATGCGGTTCAGGCGGGGCGCGAAAGCGCCCCGCCTGCTTAGAGGCCCTGCAAAGTGGGGTAGGACAAGGGCATGACGGGGTTCATCCTCCGCCGGCTCCTCTGGACGATTCCCGTCCTGCTGCTCGTCATCTTCCTGACGTTCATCCTCATGCGGCAGATCGAGGGGAACCCCTTCCGGCAAACGAGCCGCGCGGTGCCGCTCGCCGTTCAGCAGAACCTCGAGCGGAAGTTCAACCTCGACAAGCCCTGGTATGTCCAGTACGCCCTCTACGTGAAGGGCGTTTTCACGTTCGACCTCGGCCCCTCGCTCGTCACCCGCGACCGGACGGTCAACGACATCATCAAGGAGCATTTCCCGAAGTCGGTGCAGCTCGGGCTGCTCGCGTTCGCGTGGGCGATCGTGTTCGGCATCCCGATGGGCGTCCTGGCCGCGTTACGTCAGAACACCGCGTACGACTACGGGCTGATGTTCCTCTCGAACGTCGGGTACGCCGTCCCGAGCTTCCTGATCGCGACGCTGCTCATCTACTACGTGTCGCTGAAGGGCGGCCTCTTACCGACGAACGGCTGGGAGGGAAGCTGGAAGTACAAGGTGCTGCCCTCGTTCGCACTCGGCCTGGGCCCGATGGCGTACTTCGCCCGGCTCGTCCGCGGATCCATGCTGGAGACCCTGCAGCAGGACTACGTCAGGACCGCGAAGGCGAAGGGCCTCAGATGGCCCCGCGTCGTCGTCGTGCACGTTCTTCGCAACTCGCTGATCCCTGCTGTGACGGCGATGGCGCCGCTCCTTGGTTTCATCATCACCGGAACCTTCGTGATCGAGGTCATCTTCTCGATCCCGGGAATCGGCCGCTATTTCGTGACCGCGATCTCCTCCCGTGACTACTCGGTCGTGATGGGCATCACGGTGCTCACGTCGGTCGTGATCGTCTTCGCGAACCTCGTCGTGGACATCCTCTACGGGATCCTCGACCCGCGAACCAGGGACGCGAGGGCGTGAGCGTCGACCCGCGAGAAGCCGTCGCCACCGGGACCGGCGCGCCCGCGATCGCCGATATCGCCGCCCAGGCCGGCGCGCCGGTGCACCGCGCGAGCCTCTGGCGCGACGCCTGGCGTCGCTATCTCCAGAACCGCGGCGCCGTGATCGCGGGCGCCGTCTTCCTGCTGTTCGTCCTCTTCTGCGTGATCTGGCCGTTCGTGACCCCATACGACATCCGTAACGATCCGGTCAACTTCTCGCAGAGCTACGAAGGACCTACGGCCAAGCATCCGCTCGGGACCGACCAGCTCGGCAAGGATCTCATGACCAAGCTCGCGCTCGGCGGCCGGATCTCGATTGCGATCGGAGTCGGCGCGACGATTGCGATCCTGCTGATCGGCGTCGTGTACGGCTCTATTTCCGGGTTCGCGGGCGGGCGCCTCGACAACGCGCAGATGCGCTTGCTCGACGCCCTGTACGGCCTGCCGTACCTGCCGTTCGCGATCATCGTCCTCGCGATCATCGGCGAGAACAACCTCTGGACGATGGTGATCGCACTCTCGATCGCGAGCTGGTTCACCGCCGCTCGAATCGTCCGTGGTCAGATCATCACGCTGAAGGAGAACGACTACGTGCGCGCCGCGAAAGCCGTAGGCGCCCGCTGGTACCGCATCCTCGCCCGGCACTTGCTGCCGAACACCCTCGGCGTCCTGATCATCGCGATCTTCCTCGAGCTTCCCGGAGTCATCCTCGGTGAGGCGTTCCTGTCCTTCATCGGGCTCGGGATCAGCCCGCCCGACGCCTCACTTGGCTCACTGGCCCAGGAAGGCCGGGCGGTCTACCGCGTCCACCCGAATGTGATCGCCATCCCGAGCATTGCGATCGCCGTGCTCGTCCTGTGCGCGAATTTCATCGCCGACGGGATGCGCGACGCCCTCGACCCGCGGACCAGGGAAACCAAAGAGCACTGATGGCCCTCCTCGAGGTCAGGGATCTCCGCACGCACTTCTTCACGCGCGAGGGTGTTGTGAAGGCCGTGGACGGGATCAGCTTCACGGTCGAGCCGGGCAGAACGCTCGGGATCGTCGGTGAGTCGGGCTGCGGGAAGTCGGTGACCGCGCTCTCGCTGATGGGCCTGATCCCGAAGCCGCCGGCGCGCATCGTCGAGGGGTCGGTGACCTTCCTGGGCCGCGACCTGACGACGCTCTCCGAGCGGCAGCTCGAAGACGTGCGCGGTAAGGAGATGGCGATGATCTTCCAGGATCCGATGACGTCGCTGAACCCGACGCTCAGGATCAAGACGCAGATCACGGAAGTCCTCGACCGGCACTACGGCTACTCGAAGGACGACGCCAAGCGTCGCGCGGTCGAGCTCCTCGAGGAAGTGCAGATCCCCAGGGCGGCCGAACGG
>JBKJWJ010000017.1:0-9333 GCA_046716905.1 Gaiellaceae bacterium | reverse complement strand
AACCAGAGCCGGAGCCTGCGTACAGCGGCCCACCGCGGGAGTGGAACATCTGGGATCTCCAGCGGCTCGCGCGCGACCGGCCGGAGGACGCGCGTCAGGAGGAATGGGTCGCGATTCTCCTCTCGCTCCGCGACTTCGCCCACGCCGACGGCACGCTGCCTGCCGACTTCGACGACCTCGTGCGCGAGTCGTTCGGTGCCGCGCTCGTGCCGGGCTCGGCTCGGCCGGAGACGGCTGCCGCCCCGTGAGCCCTGCACTCGCGCAACGTGCGCTCTTGCTCGCAGCGGTGACGCTGCTCGGCGGTGTGATCGCGCTCAGCCTCGCCGATCGACTGGATGGCGCCGGCGACTCCCGGAACCTCCCCGAGGCGGTCGGCCCGCCCGGCGGCGGCTGGTACGAGGCGTTCGCCGGGCGTGAGAGCAGTCGGTTGTACGGCCGCCCGACCGCGTGCGGCCACATTCTCGAGCGCTCCACGATGGGCTTCGCCCACCCGGTCCTTCCGTGCGGCGCGAAGATCTATCTCGGCCACGGGCGAAAGGAAGTTCTCACTCAGGTCGTCGCCCGTGGGCCCACGCCCGGCGGCGTCCAGTTCGGGCTGACCGAAGCACTTGCTCGCGAGCTCGGGATCACGCGCCGCGACCGCATTCGCTGGCGCTTCGCGCGTCCGTGAACCGGCTTGGCCGAGAGCGTCTACAGTGAGACGGCTCGACTCTGTACGTGGCTCTGCGCAATAACGTGAACCAATAGACACGTAAAGGGAGTTTGGGTCCGGATCGGCCCTCAGAAGCCGGATCGGCTCGGCACCCACCTGGCAGAGCCAGGTTCGCAAATGCGTAGGGCATCATCGGCAGAGTGGGGCACTAAGCGTGTACGGCCGGGGCTCGCCGAGGCGGGCCCTTTCTCCTTCTCGGGTACGGTGGCTCGGTGATCGAGGTCGTCGGAGATGCGTCCCGCGGCGACGAGTGGAGGCTCGTCCGTCTCTGCGTGGATCGCGACCGGATCGTCAGCGCCGACGCTGACGGGCTCGACCGGCCGCTCGACGGCCTGACGCTTCTCGAAGCCGCTGCGGTGGGCGGGGACGAGCTGTCGGTTGACGCGCTGGCGAGCGCGATCGGCCCGATCTTTCGCGCTCGTCGCGACCCGGACCGCATGGCGGTTGCGATGAGCGGTGGCGTGGACAGCGCCGTTGCCCTCCTGCGCGCAGGTCCGAGGGCGGTCGGCGTCACCCTCAGGCTCTGGATCGATCCGGAAGGCCCGGACGTCGAGCGTGCCTGCTGCTCACCGGAGGCAGTGGTGGCCGCACGAAACGCCTGCCACCGGCTGGGCGTTCCGCATGTGACGATCGACGCGCGGAAGGAGTTCCTGCGGGCGATCGTCGAGCCGTTCGTCCGCGGCTACCGCAAGGGTGAGACCCCGAATCCCTGTATCCGCTGTAACGGCTTTTTTCGCTTCGGGCGGCTGTTGCAGTTCGCGCGTCAGGCCGGCGCAGCGCGGCTCGCGACCGGCCACTACGCACGGGTCGTGCGGCACCAGGATCGCCTCTTGCTCGCGCGTGGCGTGGACACCTCCAAGGATCAGTCGTACATGCTCGCCCGGCTCGATCCGAGAATCCTCGACCGCGTCTGGTTTCCGCTCGGCGAGCAGACGAAGCAGGAGACACGCGCCGAGGCCGAGCGCGCCGGCCTCGAGGCCGCAAGGCGCACGGAGAGCCAGGAAGCCTGCTTCCTCGGCGGCGACGACTACCGCACGTTCCTCGCACGCCACGGTCTTGGGCAGGAGAGCGGCGAGGTCGTCGACGAGGCGGGGCAGGTTCTCGGAAACCACTCCGGGTTCTGGGGATTCACGCCCGGCCAGCGGAAGGGCCTCGGGGTGTCGGCCGGCTCACCGATGTATGCGCTGCGCACCGATCCCGCGCGGAACGCGGTCGTCGTCGGTCCCCGGGAGGCACTTGCGCGCACCCGCGTTCGCGCGGAGGGCCGCCTGTTCGCCGAGGCGGAGCGCGTCGACGTGAAGCTCCGCTACCGCTCCCCGGCGGTGGCAGGTCGCGTCGTCGCCCATGCACGAGGCTTCGAGGCGCTCCTGGACGAGCCGGCCTTCGGAGTTGCGGCGGGTCAGGCGGCCGTCCTCTACGACGGCGACGTGGTCGTCGGCGCGGGCCGTGTCGTCTCGTCTGTGGCGTGAGCGCGTCGTGACAACTAACGTGCGACCGCCGTTCTGGGAGAGATGGAGCCGCAGAGACTCATGAGCACCGACGAGATTCGCCTGACCATGCCGCGCACCCGGCCGTTCTACGGCGTGGCTCACCTGGTCCTGGGTGGAGTGGCGGCACGGCATGCACTCACAGTCGAGCATCTGGAGGACCTGGAGCTCGCTCTGGACGGCCTCCTGGACCGCCAGGACGGCGGCTCTGACGTGACGTTGACGCTCCGCGTCGAGGACAAGGGCCTCCAGGCGGAGGTCGGTCCTTTCGGCTCCGAGCTGCGCGCAGATCTCGAGAGTGAGCCCGGCGATTCGTTGTCCCTCCGGCGCCTTCTCGACGCCGTCGTCGACGAGTACGACGTCGACGAGCGCGGCGACGGCACGTGGATTCAGCTCCGCAAGCAGATCGTCAACGGCACCTGACCCATGGCCGCCGACGACAAGATTCTGCTCCGCAAGTACCACGAAAACGGCGACCTCGCCGCTCGCGAGCAACTGATCGAGCGGTACATGTCGCTCGTGCGCTCGCTCGCGCGGCGCTACTCGTACCGCGGAGAGCAGCTGGACGACCTCGTCCAGATCGGGGCGATCGGTCTGATCAAGGCCATCGACCGCTTCGACATCGATCGAGGTGTCGAGCTGACGACCTACGCCACGCCGAACATCATCGGCGAGATCAAGCGGCACTTCCGCGACAAGGGCTGGTCGGTTCGCGTCCCGCGCGGTCTGCAGGAGCTGAACGTGCAGGTCACCAAGCTGATCGAGCAGCTGACGACGCAGCTCGGTCGCTCTCCGACGATTCCCGAGCTTGCAAAGGCCGCGGGTGTCGAGGAGGAGGCCGTGCTCGAGGCGCTCGAGAGCGGCCGCGCCTACACCTCGGTGTCGCTCTCGACCGGGGGCGGCTCCGACGAGGACGGCGAGCTCGACCCGCTCGAATCGCTCGGGACGATCGAGCACGAGTACGAGATCTCGGAGGATCGGGCCGTGCTTGCCCCGGGGTTCAAGGTTCTCGACCAGCGCGAGCGAAACATCCTGCACCTCCGTTTCTTCAGCGGACTCACCCAGTCGCAGATCGCCGCGCAGATCGGGATCTCGCAGATGCACGTCTCCCGGCTGATCAGGCGCTCGCTGGAAAAGATCCGGGAAGAGATCGCCGAAGAGTCCGAGGTCGCGTAGCCCTCTTCCCCGCGGCCCCGCCCCTCCGGCGGGCCAAACGAGACCCGCACCTACAATCGGCCTGATGCGGACGACCGCCGAGATCCGCGAGGGCTACCTGCGCTTCTTCGAGTCGAAGGGCCACACGCGCCTGCCATCGGCGTCGCTGATCCCGCCGCCGGAAGACACCTCCACGCTCCTGATCAGCGCCGGGATGCAGCCGCTGAAGCCGTTCTTCCTCGGGATGAAACAGCCCCCGTCGACTCTGATGGCCACCTTCCAGAAGTCTTTCCGGTCGACCGACATCGACGAGGTCGGCCTCGACGGCTACCACCTCTCCTTCTTCGAGATGATGGGCAACTTCTCGGTCGGCGAGTACTTCAAGGAAGGCGCGGTCGAGCTTGCCTGGGAGTTGATGCGCGACCACCTCGAGGTCGACTTCGACAAGCTCTGGGTGAGCGTCTTCGCGGGCGACCCTGCGCTCGGCCTGGGTGAGGACGACGTCGCGGTCGCGGCCTGGGAGGCAGTGGGCTTCCCGCGTGAGCGCATCGTCGGGCTGCCCCGGTCGGAGAACTTCTGGCAGGCGGGAGAGACCGGTCCGTGCGGGCCCTGCTCCGAGATGTACTACGACCGCGGGGAGGAGCTCTCCTGCGGCCGCCCCGATTGCGGGCCTGGGTGCCCCTGCGAGCGCTATCTCGAATTCTGGAACCTCGTCTTCATGCAGTACGACCTGGCGGCCGACGGAACGCTGACGCCGCTGCCGAAGCCCGTGATCGACACGGGGCTCGGGCTCGACCGGACCGCTGCGATCCAGCAGGGCGTGATCACGGTCTACGAGACCGACGGGTTCCAGGTCTTGATGGACTGGATCGAGGCGGAGAGTGGCGTCCCCTGGAAGAGCTCGGAGAAGGCGACGAAGGCTCATCGGATCATCGCCGACCACGGTCGGGGGATGACGTTTCTGGTCGCCGACGGCGTGCTCCCGTCGAACGAGGGCCGGGGCTACGTCCTGCGCCGCGTCATTCGGCGAGCGGTGCAACAGGCCCGCGGGATCGGACTCACCGATCTCTGGCGCATCTCCGACCTCGTGGTCGGCCAGATGGCGCAGTGGTACCCGGAGCTCGACGAGCACCGCGAGCTCATTCGGGACACGCTGAAGGCCGAGGAGGAGCGTTTCTCCCAGACGCTCGAGCGCGGAATGGGGCTCTTCGACGAGATTGCGGGCCGTGGGGCGATCTCCGGCGAGGACGCGTTCCGCCTCCACGACACCTACGGCTTTCCGCTCGAGCTGACGCGCGACCTCGCTCGCGACCGCGGGCTCGCAGTGGACGAGGAGGAGTTCACGAGGCTGATGGGCGAGCAGCGCCAGCGATCCCGTTCGGCGTCTGCGTTTGAGGGAGAGATCCGCGTGAGCGGCCCGCCGACGGAGTTCGTCGGCTTCGAAACGACCGACGTCCTGACGGCGATCCTGGCCTACGAGGATCTCGACGACGGCACCTTCCAGGCGAAGCTCGAGCAGTCCCCGTTCTACCCGGAGGGTGGGGGACAGGTTTCCGACCAGGGCTGGATCGAGCACGACGGTACCGGCGTCCGGGCCGAGCTCATGCGCGCAACGCGCGTCGGCGACGACCAGGTGCTGACCTTTCGCGGACACGGTTTCGCGCAGGGAGACCGGGTGCGCGCCTCGGTCCCGTGGAACGTCCGGTTTCCGACGACGGCGAACCACACTGCGACACATCTGCTCCACAAGGCGCTTCGCGACTCGCTCGGGGAACACGTCGCACAGGCGGGCTCCGCGGTGCGGCCGGACAAGCTGCGCTTCGACTTCAAGCACGACAAGGCCCTCTCGACGGACGAGCGCAAGGAGATCGAGCATGCCGTGAACGAGAAGGTCTTCCAGAACCTGGCAGTCCGGACGTTCGTGACGCCCATCGACGAGGCACGCGAGCTCGGCGCGACGATGCTCTTCGGGGAGAAGTACGGCGACGAAGTGCGTGTCGTCGAGATCGACGGCTACTCGCGCGAGCTCTGCGGCGGCACCCACGTCCGGGCAACCGCGGAGATCGGCCCGATCGTGATCCTCTCCGAGTCGTCGGTCGGTTCCGGCGTTCGACGCATCGAGGCGATCACGGCCGGCGAGGCCTGGGCGCACCTGCACGCGCGGTCGGAGGAGCTCGACGTTGCCCGGGCCGAGCTCGAACAGGCCCGCAAAGAGGCCGCGAAGGGACCGAAGGGCGCGGTCGACTCCGAGGTGATCATCCGCGACGAGTCAAACGGGATCGTCGTCGCGGAGGTGAAGGCCATGAAGGGATCGGCGCTGAAGGACCTGTCGGATCAGATCCGCCAGTCGAAGAAGGCCGACGCAGTTCTCCTCGGCTCCGTCGACGACGGACGCGTCTACCTCGTCGTCAACCTCGATCAATCACTCGTGGAGAAGGGCCTCGACGCCGTTCAAGTTGCCCGCAAGGCGGCCGAGAAGATCGGAGGGGGAGGCGGCGGCCGCCCAAATCTTGCCGAGGCGGGCGGCAAGGATCCCGATGGCCTGTTGGAGGCCTACGAGGTCGCGAAGCACGAGATCGCAACGGCGTGAAGGTGCTCGCCCTCGACTATGGATCCGCCCGCACGGGCGTGGCCGTGTCAGACCCGACCGGCACCCTCGCGCGGCCACTCGCGACCGTCGAGCGAGTGGCGACCGGTGCAGGGATGAAGCGCCTGCGCGAGCTGGTGGAGACCGAGGCTCCCGAGCGAATCGTCGTCGGACTTCCCTTGACGCTGCGCGGGGAGCGGGGCGAGCAGGCTCAGGAGACCGAGCGTTTCGTTCAGTCCCTCCTGCGGGAACTGGACATTCCGGTCGAGACATTCGACGAGCGGTTCACGACGACGCTGGCCGGCCCGGGCGGCGACGATGACGCGCGAGCCGCCGCGCACCTGCTGACGAGCTACCTGGAATGGTCGAAGAGCCGACAACCGTGATCCGCCCGCCGCGCCCGCCGCGGCGACACCGGACGAAAGCCTCCCGCGGGACGATCGTCGCGCGCCGCCTGATCGCGCTCGCTTTCGTCCTCGGCGTGCTTGCGATTCTCGTGGGCTCTGCGTGGGCGCTCCTCGGGCGAGGCGAGGAGCAGGCCGCACCGCCGCCGGCGCCCGCCGGGCCTGCGCCGAAGGCGCTCAAGATCATCTTCCCCGAGGGGTTCACGCGCGCGCAGATGGGCGAGCGGATCGGCGAGGTCAATTCGATCGCGCGGGAGAAGCGCAACGTGCGTCCCCGCCTCTCGCCCGAGCGCTATCTGGCGCTCACGGACGGGTCTTCGCGAGTTCCTGCATCGTTCCTCACGGAGGGCAAGCCGCCGCACCTCGAAGGCTTCCTGTTCCCGGCCACCTATGAGTTCACGGCGAAGACGACCACGCGACAACTGCTGAACGTCCAGCTCGCCGCGTTCCAGAAGAACTGGTCGAAGGTGAGCCTCCGCACAGCCCGCTCGAGGAACCTGACGCCCTATGACGTGCTCGTCATCGCCTCGATGATCGAGAAAGAGGTCGTCGCTCCCGAGGAGCGTCCACTCGTCGCTGCGGTGATCTACAACAGGCTGAAGCTCGGGATGTCGCTCGGCATCGACGCGACGATCCGGTACGGGCTGAACGTGCCGCCGACCGAGTCGCTTCGCGAGTCGCATCTCGCGGACCAGACGCCGTACAACTCGCGCATTCACACCGGGCTGCCGCCGACTCCGATCGCGAATCCCGGTCTGGCGTCCATGCAAGCGGCGGCGCACCCGGCGAAGGTCGACTACCTGTTCTTCATCCGCAAGCCGGACAAGATTCACCATTTCTTCACGGCGTCACAGCGCGAGTTCGACAACTACGCCAACGCGAACGGCTACTAGGACACTGCCCGCCGGCCTGACCCGCCACATCGCCCTGGTCGGCCCTCAGGGCCAGGACAAGACTTCGCTCGGGTCGCGGCTCGCCGACCTCATCGGCCGACGGTTCTTCGATCTCGACCGGACGGTCGAGTCTCCCGTCCGGCGCGGATTGTTCCGGCGTGAGGACGTCGTGCCGAACGAGGCCCTCCAGGCAGAGCAGACACTCGCCAAGCTGACCTTCGAACGGCCCGCGGTGCTCGCGCTCGCGGACGCCGCAAGTGAGATACCGGAGATCCGGGAAGCGCTCCGAGAGCACGCACTCACCGTCGTCGTCGACGGGGCGCCGGACCTCGACGACATCGTGCTGCGCGCGCTCGGCGTGCGGATCGAAGCCGGCCTCAAGCCCGAATCGGGTGTGCTTCTCGCCGATCCAACCGCGCTCGAGCTCCACCCGCTCGAGCTCGGCGAGACGCACCTCGTGCAGGAGAAGTCGCTCGAGCAGGCGCGGCGGCTCTGGGCCGAGCTCGGCAGCTTGCGGGATGGCCCGATCGTCGGTTACGGCGGAGGGACGACCACGGACCTGGCCGGTTTCGTGGCTGCGACCTTCAGGCGGGGAGTTCCCTGGATCGCGGTACCGACGACGCTCGTCGGCCAGGCAGACGCCGGGATCGGCGGGGAGACCTCGGTGGATCTGCGGGAGGGAAAGGGGCTCGCCGGGGTCTTCCACTATCCGGAGGAAGTCCTGATCGACCCAACGTTGCTCTCGACGCTTCCCGACGAAGAGCGGCGTGCAGGCATGGCCGAAGTGGTCAAGACCGGGCTTCTGGCGGGCCTCGAGGTCTGGAACCTTCCGGAGGAGCAGATGATCCGGGCTTGTGCGGCCTACAAGGCCGGTGTCTGCCTCGCCGATCCATATGAGCGGGGCCGTCGCACGATCCTCGGCCTGGGTCACACGTTCGGCCACGCGCTCGAGGCGGCGTCCCTCTACACCGTGCGTCATGGGGACGCCGTGGCCCTCGGCCTACTCGCGGCGCTTCGCCTCTCGGGCCTCCCGACCGATGTCGTCGAGACCGTGCTCGACCCGCGTCCGGTCCCGGTTAACCGGGAGCACGCGTGGGAGGCGCTGAAGCGCGGCGCCCAGGTGCGTGACGGCAAGATCGAGCTGGTGCTGCTCGAGGCCCCCGGCAAGCCCCTGTGGGGAGTCGAGCGGCCTGAGGCCGAGGTCCAGGCCGCGCTCGACACGCTCATCGCTTGACGCCTCTGGCTTAGGCTCTCCGGCGTGGGAGCCGACTTGCGCATAGACAGACTCCGTCAGGTCCTAGAGGAGCCGCTGCTCGTCGCGACCGCCGTGAACGTCGTCTACCTGACCGGCTTCGAGAGCTCGAACGCAGCGTTGCTCGTTGAGCCCGACCGCGTACGCCTCTTCACCGACTTCCGCTACGCGGAGCGGGCGCGCGAGGTCGAAGGCGTCGAGCTCGAGGAGACGAAACGCCATATCTACAGCGACCTCGCCGGGCGGCTGCCCGAGCGCGTGGCGTTCGAGGCGGACGCTGTGACCTATGCGAACTACGAGCTCCTGCTCGAGACCGGCGTCGAGCTCGTTCCGCGGCGCGGGCTCGTCGAGTCGCTTCGCGCGGTGAAGGGCGCAGACGAGATCGAGGCCCTGAGGAAGGCCACCGAGGTCACCAACCGGACGTACGAGGCCCTCGCGGAGGAGCAGTTCAGCGGCCGGTCGGAGAAGGAGCTCGTCTGGCGGATGACCGAGCTCTTCCACGAGCACGGCGCCGACGAGCCGGCCTTCGAGAGCATCATCGCGGCAGGGCCCACAGCCGCCAGCCCGCATGCGATCCCCGGCGACAGAGTCGTTAGAGCCGGAGACCTCGTCCTGATCGACGCCGGCGCGAAGGTGGACGGCTACTGCTCCGATTGCACGCGGACGTTCGCAGTCGGCGAGATCTCGGACTCCCTGCGTGAGATCTATGAGGTCACGCGCAGAGGACAGCAGGCCGGCCTCGACGCCGTGCGGGCCGGTGCGACGGGGCGGGATGCAGACGCCGCGGCGCGGGCGGTGATCGCGGACGGCGGCCACGGCGAGAACTTCGGCCACGGGCTCGGT
>JBKJWJ010000016.1:0-7353 GCA_046716905.1 Gaiellaceae bacterium | reverse complement strand
CGACGGGTCCTCCAAGACTTAACCAAAGCTTTCCGCTCCTCTAAGCGGGGTTTGCCCGCCCTTGGGTTGCCGTCGACGAACCTGGGCCCATGGGCAAAGGAGGAGCAATGAACAAGCTGATCATCGGTCTTGCGGCTCTCATGCTGCTGGCTGCCGGCGGAGTGCTAGCCGGAGGAGCCGTCTCGGGCGGATCGTCCGACGACGGAGTCAGCACCTTGACCGGAACGACCACGAACGGCACGACCACGAACGGCACGACCACCGGCGCGACGACGAATGACACAACGACTGCTGAGACCACGACCGGAGGCACGACCACGACCGAGACGACTCCGGCGGCGACGACAACCGGCGTCGACACCAGCGGCCCGTGCGACGAGGCGGAGCATGCGAACGACCCTCGATGCACCGGCGCCGGAACGACGGCCGGAAACGACGACAATGGCGGCGGCGACGACCGCTCGGGCTCGAACCGCGGCCCCAGCGGCAGCGACGACGACGGCCATGGCCACCGCTCGGGCTCGAACCGGGGCTCCGGCGGCGGAGACGACGACAACTCCGGCTCAGGCGGCGGCGACGACAACTCCGGGTCCGGCTCAGGCGACTCGGACGACTGACCAAACCTACGAACGAAGGAAAGCTCACATGAAGAAGACGATCGGAATCCTCTTTGCCTCGGTGGTCGCGATGGTGGCACTCGCCGTCCCGACGCTCGGCGCCGGCGCGGCGCAAACGGTGCGCGTCAACGAGGTCGACGGACGGATCTCGCTCTCGGCCAGGCCGAAGTCGGGCGTCGCGAAGTTCGTCGTCCGGAACGCCGGCGGCGACGCGCACGACTTCTGGGTCCGCGGCGGCGGGAAGCGCTTCAAGACGGGCGTCCTGATCCCGGGCAAGTCGGCCACGCTCACCGCCACTCTCAAAAAGGGCGTTCGGTACTCCTTCTGGTGCGGGGTCGGCGACCACGCCGAGGAGGGCATGCGCGGAAGCTTCGTCGCCCGGTAAGGAACACAGGGGACGAAAACGTCAAGGCGGCCTTCGGCTCTCCCCGGGGCCGCCTCGGCACATTTGGGTATAGGACACTTGATGCAACTCGGGAAGAAGCGGCGGATCCTTCTCGTCGAGGACGAGGAGTCGATCACGACGCCCCTGGCCGAAGCCCTCTCGCGTGAGGGCTTCGACACGTCGGTGGCCGGAACCGCGCAGGCTGCGCTTCAACTTGCGGGTGAAGTGCGTCCCGACCTCGTCCTCCTCGACGTGATGCTTCCCGATGGGTCGGGCTTCGACGTGGCCCGGGAGCTGCGCCGGGACTCTCGCGTGCCGATCATCATGCTCACCGCTCGGGGTGAGGAGGCGGATCGAGTTGCGGGGCTCGAGCTCGGCGCGGACGACTACGTCGTGAAGCCCTTCAGCGCCCGAGAGCTCGTTGCGCGCGTGCGGGCCGTGCTCCGCCGAGTCGCCGAAGCCGGCGAGCAGAGACCCGAAGGCGCGATCTCGATCGGCGAAGTCCGGCTCGACACCGATCGACGGAGCACGACGTTCCACGGCGAGGAGCTCGAGCTCAGCCGCAAGGAGTTCGACCTCCTGCGCCTGCTGATGGAGAACGCCGGCTCGGTCGTCACGCGCGAACGCCTGATCGACGAGGTCTGGGACACGAACTGGTTCGGCTCCACGAAGACGCTCGACGTCCACGTCAGCGGCGTCCGGAAGAAACTGGGCGACGACTCGAGCGCGCCGCGGTACATCCATACGGTGCGGGGAGTCGGCTTTCGCTTCGCCTCGACGGACGATCTGGCATGAGCCTTCGGACGAGGCTGCTCGCGGCGTTCGCCTACGTCCTCGTCCTCGTAATCGTGGCGCTCGAGGTGCCTCTGGTTCTGAACGTGTCGAGCCGCGTGGACGCCGAGGTGAAGGCCCAGGCGGCGGCCGAGGCGCAACTGGTGGCGGCAAGCGCCTCGGGTGAGCTCCAAAGCAGGCGCACCGAGAATCTGCGCCGCCTGGCAGCGCAGGCGGCCGAGGAGTCCGGCGGCCGGGTCATCGTCGTGAACTCGGAGGGACGGGTGGTCGCCGACTCGGCAGGCTTGGAAGGCAATTATCGAGACCGCCCGGAGATTCAGGCAGCCCTCGACGGTCGAATCGCCCAGGGCCGGCGTTTCAGTGACACCCTCGGCGAGTCGCTGCTCTTCACGGCCGTGCCCGTCGTCGTCGGCACCGAAGTCGGTGGCGCCGTGAGGGTTACCCAGAGCGTGGACGCCATCGACCGGCGCGTCCGGCGCGACGTCCTCGGCCTCGTCGGCATCGGTCTCATCGCGCTCGTGCTCGGTCTAGCCTTCGCGTGGTTCCTCGCAGGGACTCTCGCGCAGCCGCTCCAGCGGCTCGCCGTCGCGGCGCGGAAGGTGGAAGCAGGGGATCTCGGTGCCCGCGCCGAGCCGGAAGGATCCCGGGAGAGCCGCGAGGTCGCACTCGCCTTCAACGACATGACCGAGCGGCTCGAGCACGTGCTCGTCGCGCAGCGGGAGTTCGTCGCCAACGCGTCGCACCAGCTGCGCACGCCACTGACCGGCCTGCGGCTCCGCCTCGAGGCTGCATCGCTGAAAGCCGGGCCCGAGCTCGCTGAGGAGCTCGACGCGGCCGAGCGGGAAGTCGACCGCCTTGCACGACTTCTCACCGCGCTCCTGACGCTGGCGCGCGAGGGAGACAGGCCCCCCGCGCGGCAGGCCGTTTCCGTTTCGGAGGTGTTGGAGCGGGCGAAGGAGCGCTGGGACGAGCGGGCGGCGCAGACCGGCCATCGTCTCGCGCTCGACTGCCGCCACCCCGGCCTTGCAGCAGCGGTGTCAGAGGAGGATCTCGCGATCGTCGTCGACAACCTCGTCGAGAACGCCCTCGTGTACTCGCCGGACGGTGGAACGGTCACGTTGGAGTGCAGCCGGGAAGAGAGCGAGGTCGTTGTCGCCGTCTCCGACGAGGGGCCCGGCCTGGATCCGCACGAGGAGATGCGCGTCTTCGAGCGCTTCGCCCGAGGCAGCGGTGGCCAGGGGACACCCGGCACAGGCCTCGGCCTGGCGATCGTGGCGACCCTGGCGCGCCGCTGGGGCGGGAGTGCTCGGATCGGAAACCTGCCCGAAGGAGGCGCGCGCGCCGAGCTCCGGCTTCCGGCCGCTTCCGGCACTTTGCAAATTCCGAACAGGAGCTTGGACGAGGCTTTACCCGGCCGCGTCTAGCCTCGAGCCATGCGGATCGCGCTGATCGCCCTGCTCGGTCTCGTCTTCGCGACGGGCCTCGGCTTCGCCGCGCACGTGATCGCGGGAGACACGGTCGGGATCCCGGTGGCGAGCCTCGACGCCCGCGAGAATCTCGCTCCGGTGTCGTCGGCGACGGCGCGGACGACGACTGCCGCGGCCGGTGCGACGACGATGACCGCCAAGCGAAAGAAGCGACCCGTAACCACCCGAACAGCCACGACGGCCCGTCGGGTCACGACGACAGCGACGTCCACGGACGACGGCGAGCACAGCAGCGGCAGAGGTCGAGGCCGAAGCGGCGAAGAACCGAGCGGCTCAGGCTCGAGCGGTTCGGGCAGCTCGGGCTCGGGCTCAGGCAGCGACTCCGACGACTAGCTGACGATCTCGTCGAACTCGGGCTCGCCGCGGATGGGGTCGAAGTCCGTGTCCGTGCGGGCGAGCTCCTTGAACCGCTGGCCGTGCCCGACCGATTGCCGCAGATGTCGCAGCGCATCGGCCGTCTTCCCGAGCATGCTCTCGGCGCAGGCGAGGTTGAAGAGGACTGCGGGCTCCTCTGGATGCTCGGTCAGCACCTCCGCAAGCAGTTTCTCTGCCTTGTCGTACTCCTTGGTGGCGAAAAAGCCGAATGCCGGCGCGGAGAGCTCCCAATTGGACGGCGTGAACGCTTCGCCCGCCTTGGCACCCACAGCGAGGATGGTCGTGCCCTCCTCGACCCCCACCGCCTTGCGTTTCGCCGCCGGGTCGCGCACGAAGAGGATCGTGCCGGCCGGTGCATCGACCGTTTCCTCGTCCACGGTGAACGTCGCCTGGCCGGTCACGACGACGTAGAGCTCCTCGTGGCCGCCTGCGCCACCCGACACCTCGTCGTGCTCGCCGATGATCGTCTGGCCGGCCTCCTTGGCTCTCCAGGCGTTGGCGCCGAAGCTCTCGATGCCGAAGTGGCTGCGGATGCCGGCCCAGAAGGCAGACTCGGGGCCCGTCGCAATCTCCATGTCGGCCAGGCTCGCGACCGAGTAGCCGGCGGTCATGCCGCCGCCTCGACGAGCTCTTTGAACTCGGAGCTGTCTCGAATCGATGCGAAATCGTCGTCCGTGCGCGCGAACTCCCGGAAGCGCTCCTCCAGAGCAATCACGCGTCCCAGGTGCTCGAACGCAGGCTCCGGCTCCCCCGCGAGCGCCTCGACGCAGGCGAGGTTGTAGAGCACGATTCCTGCGCCCGGATGCTCGTCGGCGACTGCGCGGAGGATCTCCATGGCCTTTCCGTAGTCGCCCTTCCTCCAGTGCGGATAGGCGTCGCCCGCGGCCTCCCAGGGAGACACCGAGTAGGCGACACCGGGGGTTCCGCCGGTGACCAGGATGATCGTGCCGTCCTCCTCGGCGATCGCGGTGCGCCGGATTGCGGGGTCGCGAACGTAAACCGTCTCGCCCACGCCGACCCTGTGTTCGGCTTCGCCGAGCTTGAAAGTCGCGCTACCCCGGAGGACGACGTAGAGCTCCTCGTGCTTGCCTGCGGCCGTGCCGAGCTCGTCGTGCTCTTCGATGGCTCGCTTGCCGGCGTCAGCGCCGTAGGCATTGACGCCGAGGGCCTTGATGTCGAAGTCGCGCCGCAGGCGGTACCACCGCATCCCCTCGGCGTCGTCATCCTGCGGGGCCAGCTCGTCGAGATGGGCAACCTGGAACTTCTCGCTCACGACTGCCTTCTCAGCTCCTCGAGCACAACTGGATCGATCGCTTCGGCGCCCTCGACCCGCTCCTCGAGATTCTCGTTGCCCGCCCAGCGGAACAGTGCGTCTGGGAGCTCGCCCTCGTAGCCGACCCGCGCGAGGCGCTCGCTGAGCTCCTCTGCCAGCTCGGCGTCGACCGGCTGCCAATCGTCCTTCGGCGTCTTGCCGAAGATCGCAACGTGGAGCCCGTACAGGCGCCGCAGCTCTTCGAGCGGGCGCTCGTGGTCGTCGACCCTGAGGTCGAACACGGCGTCCGTGAGGCCCGCGTAGCCGCCATCTTTCTCAACGACGAGCAGTGCGGCGGATTGTTGGCCGCGCCTGTCCCCCCCGGCAGCCTGCGCCGCGTCGAGACAGTCGAGCAGCCGCTCCTCGAGAGGCTTGTCCACCGTGGATTCGAAGGTCTCGGCCAGGGCCTCGACGGTCTCGCCGGAGACGAGGATATTTCCCTGGGCTGCGTAGCCCCGCCCCGTTCGCCCGCCGGCCCAGTCTTGGCACTCGCCGCCCGTGAACGACGCGCTGCCGCCCTCTCCGTCCACGACGCCGAGCTGGCGATGCTCGCGCTCGTCGTCGGCCGCGGTCAGGCGCTCGACGGTTTCCTCGGCCGACAGCCCTTCGCGCAGCAGTCCGAGCCCGTCGGGCCCGTAGCGCGGGTTTGCGAACGACTGGGTCGCGATGGCCCCGACATGTGGCTCCGCCCACGGGACGATCGAGCCGACGCCGAGGAACTTCGACTGCGTCGCGACTCCCCAACGGCCCGTGCCGAGGTCGCAGGCGACGATCGAGTAGGTGGCGACGAGGGGGCTACGGGCCATAGGTGAGTTCCACGAGGTCGAGCTCGACGAGATCCTTGCGGCCCGGTGGAACGAGGACCGACGACACCTCCGGACGCCGAAGCGCTTCCATGACGGCCTCAGGCGAATCGGCCCGCACCACGATCGGCCGGCCCTCGCCGAACGCCACACGGATTGCCGAGTCGTCGAGCACGTCGAGCACGACTGCGCCGTCCAGGTCGGTGCCGCCCTCGACCGCGATCTGCGGAACCCGGCGCCCCGTCGACCCGAACCATCGCTCCCTCAAACCGTGGTCGTCTCTCCAGGCTCGAGCGCGACGATCTCGACGTCCGTGAGCTCTCTGAGCGCTTCCGGCGTCCCGGTCAGCATCGGGAAGGTTCCGTAGTGGGACGGCACGCAGCGCTTGACACCGAGCAGCTCGAGGGCGACCGCGGCCTCCCTCGGGCCCATCGTGAAGTGGTCGCCGATCGGCAGGATCGCCACGTCGGGCTCGTAGATTCGCCCGATCAGCTGCATGTCGCCGAACACGCATGTGTCCCCGGAGAAATAGAGCTTGGTGCCGTTCTCGGCCTCGATCACCAGGCCGCACGCTTCTCCCAGGTAGAGGAACTGGTCGTTCTCGAACGCGCTGCTCGAATGGTGCGCGTTCGTCAGCGTCACCTTGAGCCCCTCGATCTCCGTCGTCCCGCCCTTGTTCGGCGCCTGGGCCATGCTCATGGCGAGGCCTTTGGTCGAGAGCCAGCCCCGTAGCTCGACCTGCGCGATCACGGGGCAGTCGAATTGCTGCGCGAGCTCGACCGTGCTCCCCACATGGTCGTCGTGACCGTGCGTGAGCAGGATCAGGTCAACCCGCTCCGGCTCCTTCTCGCCCTCCGGGCAGTTGGGGTTCTCGAGGAACGGGTCGACGTAGACGCGCTTGCCTCCCGGCGTGTCGAACCGGAAGGCGGCGTGGCCGAGCCAGGTCAGTTGGACGTCCGGCATGCGGACGGAATCTAACGGAGGCCGATCAGGACGTACGCGGAGATCGGCCCGGACTTACCCTTCAGGTCGAGCTCGCCGATCGTGAGCGTCTCGAGCTCCTCCTTGACCGACTCGTAGGTGGCGTGGCCGAGGACGACCTGGCCCGGCTCTGCCCGCGGTCTGAAGCCGTGCTGCCAAGTCCACGTCGAGATCGGGCTGGAGGAGGAGGAGCGCCAGGCCTCCGAGCGGCAGCGCGAAGAGGAGCGGCCAGAAAAACACCGTGCAGGGAGACACTACCCCTGAGCGAACAGGGGATCGTGAGCCGTCAGCTCTGGCCAGTGCTGCTCGTCGTGGGCGCGGGACTCGCGGATGCGGCCGACCGGCCGCTTCTCGCGTTCTACATCCTGCTCGCAGCGATCCCCGTCATCGTCGTGGCGGCGCTCTCCGCCTACGGCGACGTCGTCGCGAATGAGGGCGGGAGCCCGGGAAGGACCGCGCTCTGGACGCTGGCCCTCCTCGTCGTCATCGCCACCGTCGCCCTTCCGTCGCTCGGAAACCTCGCCCTCGTCGCCTGTCTCGTCGTCGTCGGAATCCAGGGCGCGTCGGCCCTGTCGGCAGAGCTCCGCCGCGCCCCGAACGC
>JBKJWJ010000015.1:0-3727 GCA_046716905.1 Gaiellaceae bacterium | reverse complement strand
ATTCGGGACGCTCGCTACTTGAACTCGACGGTGGCGCCGGCCTCTTCGAGCTGGCCCTTGACCGTGTCGGCCTCGTCCTGAGGGACACCCTCCTTGACGGCGGCGGGCGCACCGTCGACGAGATCCTTCGCCTCCTTGAGGCCAAGGCCGGTGACGGCTCGGACGACCTTGATCACCTGGATCTTCTGGCCGCCGGCTGCGGTCAGCATGACGTCGAACTCTGTCTTCTCCTCGACTGCCGCGCCGTCGCCGGCTGCGGCCGCGGGAGCCGCCATCGCCATAGGAGCGGCCGCGGTGACACCCCACTCCTCCTCCAGCTTGTTCTTCAGCTCGACGAGCTCGAGGACGGTCATCCCGCCCAGCTGCTCGACGACCTTGTCGGTATCTACTTTGGCCATGCCTATTCCTCCTGTGCTTCTTCGGTGGTCTCTTCGGTCTCTACGGGTGCTTCCTCGGGTGCTTCCTCGGCCGGTCCTGGCGCGCTCGCCTCTGCGGCCGGCGCTTCCGGGCTGCTCTCTTCGGCCGGTGCCTCCTCCGCCTCGGCGGGCGGCTCTTCAACTGGCGGCTCTCCGGCCGCGGCCTGCGGTTCTGGCTCGGGGACGGTCTCGCCCTGCTCCTCGAGCTGCTTGATGCGGGCGTCGAGGACGTTCACGAGATCCCTGAGGGGTGCCGCGAACAGCCCGACGACCATCATCATCGGCCCCGCCACTGCGCTCACGAACTGTGCCCGTAGGACGTCGGCCGGCGGCAGGGTCGCGAGATTCTTGATCTCGTCCTCGCCGATCGTCGTCCCCTCGAGGATGCCCCCGCGGATCTGCAGCACCTTCGTATCGCGTGCCGCGTTGCTCAGAGCCTTGGCGACGGCGACAGGATCGCCGTCCGTCTCCAGGAAAGCGATCGCGGTCGGGCCCTCTAGCAACGCAAGCAGGGCGTCGGCCCCGGCCTCCTGCGCCGCCCGGCGTGTGAGCGTGTTCTTGACGACCTGGAAGCGGGCGCCGTGCTCCAGCAGCTCGCCTCGCAGCTTGTCGATGTCGGTCACCGTCAGGCCGCGGTAGTCGGCGACGATCAGCGTCTTGGTGGTCTTGAGCCGTTCGGTCAGCTCGGCGACCAGGCGTTCCTTGTCAGATTTGTGCATCGAATCACCTCCTCGAACGAATCGGGCCCGCCATGTGGGCGGGCCCGAGAGAGGCAGATGGCTGCTTCAATCTCGGCCGCACCTCGGCTGGACTTCTGCCGCTGGGAGCGGCTGCCAACTGTCTCTGGCGACGGGCGTTCTCTTTCTAGTTACGCGGTTACAGGCTCGGCCTGTGCTTCCTCCAACTCCTCGACGATACCGCGGATTCGCGCGGGATCGACGTGGATCCCCGGCCCCATGGTGCTCGTCAGCGTAATCCGATGGATGTAGCGACCCTTGGCCGCCGACGGCTTCGCGCGGTGGATCTCCTCGATCAGCGCAGCGTAGTTCTCCAAGAGCTTCTTCTCGTCGAAGCTCCGCTTGCCGATCGGAACATGCACGTTCGCTCCGCGATCGGTGCGGTACTCGAGCTTGCCGGCCTTTGCGTCGGTGACGGCCTTCCCGATATCGAAGGTCACAGTGCCCGTCTTCGGGTTCGGCATCTTCCCGCGCGGGCCGAGGATGCGGCCGAGCTTGCCGACGTTGCCCATCTGGTCGGGCGTGGCGATGGCTACGTCGAAGTCGTCGAAGCCTTCCTCGATCTGCTTCGCGAGGTCGGCGCTTCCGACGACGTCGGCGCCTGCGTCCTGCGCCTCCTTCGCCTTCTCGCCCTCGGCGAAGACGGCAACGCGCGTGTCGCGGCCGGTGCCGTGCGGGAGCATCAGTGTCCCGCGGAGCTGCTGCTCCGCATGGCGGACGTTGAGACCGAGGTTGAAATGCACCTCGACTGTCTCGTCGAACTTGAGCTCGGGCCAGCGCTTCAGCATCTGAATCGCCTGGGCCGGGCTGTAGAGCTGCTCACGATCGATCTCGGCCCGCGCGTTTCTGTAGTTCTTGCCGTGCTGGGTCATGGGGCCACCTCGACGCCCATGCTGCGGGCGGTTCCCGCGATGATCTCCGCAGCGGCGTCGATGTCACGGGCGTTCAGGTCGGTCATCTTCAGCTCGGCGATCTGTCGAACCTGGTTTCGCGTCAGGCGGCCGACCTTCTCGCGATTCGGCTCACCCGATCCCTTCTCGATCCGCAGCGCCTCCTTGATCAGGACGGCCGCCGGCGGCGTCTTCGTGATGAAGTCGAAGGAACGATCCTCGTAGACCGTGATCTCGACGGGGATGATTCGACCGTTCTCCTGCTGGGTCTGCGCGTTGAACGCCTTGCAGAACTCCATGATGTTGACGCCGTGCTGGCCGAGCGCAGGGCCGACCGGAGGAGCAGGGTTGGCCTGTCCACCCGGGATCTGCAGCTTGATCATTGTGAGAATCTTTTTCGCCACTGGCTTCCGTTTCTTCTAGTTACACGGAGCCAGACTGAAGTCTGGCACCGCCGACGTTACGTCGAACTGGATTGCAAGAGTCAATCAATCCTCTTGACTTGGTCGAAGCCCAGCTCGACGGGCACCTGCCGCTCGAAGATGTCCACGAGCACCTTGAGCTTCTGGGAGTCCGGCTGGACGTCGACGATCTCGCCGTCGAAGTCCGAGAGCGGGCCGGAGGTTACCTTCACGGACTCGCCGAGGGAGAACTCGACCTGGGCGCGAGCACGCTCGCCCGTGGAGGTCCCGGTGCGGAGGATGCGATCGACCTCGGGCTGCGAGAGCGGGATCGGCTTGCCGGCGGCGCCGACGAACCCCGTGACACCGGGCGTGTTCTTGACGACGCCCCACGCGTCGTCGTTCAAATCCATGTTCACGAGCACGTAGCCCGGGAGCACACGCTTCTCCGCCTGCACCTTCTGGCCGTCCTTGGTCTCGATCACTTGCTCGGTCGGGACGACGACGCGGCGGAAGCGCGGGCCCTGGTTCATCGAGCCGATCCGGTGCTCGAGGTTCGACTTGACCTTGTTCTCGTGGCCCGAATAGGTGTTGATCACATACCAGCGAAACATCTCTTCGACCTCTCTTCGATCAGCGACCGAGTAGAACGCGCTGGACGAGTGGTTGGATCGCGAGGTCGGCGACCCAGAGGTACGTCCCGACGATTGCGCATGCGATCAGCACGACGACGGTGCCGGTCAGGACCTGACGCTGACCCGGCCAGTCGACCTTTTTCAGCTCTGCTGCGCACTCGGCGATGAAGCGACGGCTTCCACCGCCGCCGCCGCGCCTGCCGGTCTGCGTCTTCGGGGGCTGCGCTGCCGGGCGGACCTGCGCCTGGCGCTGGCGCGCGCGCTGACCGACGCCCTGTTCCTTCTTCGGGGTCGATTCGGTCGGCTGTTGCTGCTGCCGGTTTCGTCGGCGCTGCTGACGGGCGCTTCGGGCCATGGGCTAGCGAGTCTCCCGATGAATGGTGTGCGTGCTGCACCAACGGCAGTACTTTTTCGCCTCGAAGCGGTCCGGGCTGTTCCGCTTGGACTTCTCAGTTTGATAGTTCCGCCGTCTGCACTCCGTGCAGGCGAGCGTGATTCCAACTCTTACGCCAGTAGCCATGTCCTCTTTCCTCTTACGCGGTAGGTAGCGGCGGGTGGATTCGAACCACCGACCTACGGGTTATGAGTCCGTCGCTCTAACCACTGAGCTACGCCGCCGCGCTTCGGGATAGTAGCGGCTGTCCGGGG
>JBKJWJ010000014.1:0-3895 GCA_046716905.1 Gaiellaceae bacterium | reverse complement strand
CAGCACATCCGCCCAGCTCGACCCCGTGGCGGAGTCGATCGCAATGAGGCGGTCGTTTCCCCATCCGGTTGCTGTACCGCGCGCGAGATCGACGCGGACGCCGCGCGGCGAGAACGCGAAGAGCGCGAAGTCATCGCCGCGTCCGCCGTCCAGGAGGTCGTCGCCGGCGCCGCCCATCAGGACGTCGTTCCCGCCGCTGCCGATGATCCTGTCATCTCCCTCGCCGCCGTCCAAGAAGTCGCCACGACTGGCACCGGCGATGCGATCGCCGAAGCGGGATCCTTCGACCGCGCGGATCGCAACGAGCGTGTCAGCGCCTTCTCCGCTTGCCGTGCCACGTGCAAGGTCAACCGTGACCTGCGCCCGGGACTCGCGGTAAGCGGCGATCGCGTCTCCCCGAGCGCCCGCGAGCTCGAGCCGGTCGTTGCCGTCTCCGCCCGACATCCAGGCGTTCCATCCCGGCCCGGCCTTGAGAACGTCGTCCCCGTTCCCGCCGCACAGGAAGACCGCGTCGTCGGTGGAACCCGCCGTGATGACGTCGTGACCCCCGAGCCCCACGATCACCGCGTAGCGCCCTGTCCCGGTCAGGACGTCCGGGCCCTCGGTTCCAACGATTGTCGCTGACTGCCCGAGGCACTTGTGGACAGCCGTCTGAGCGCGTGAACTCGGCACGGCGACCGCAAGGGCGACGAGAGCGACGGCCGCGGGCTTTCTATAAATCCGGCCCCGCCTCCGAGACGGCTTCGCCGGCGTCGTCCGCGAACTGCACGAAGTTGTCGCGGAACATGCGGGCGAGCTCGCGCGCCTTGCGGTCGTACGCCTCGGGGTCGGACCACGTGGAGCGCGGGTCGAGCAGGCCCGGATCCACATCCGGAACCGAGACGGGCACTTCCAGGCCGAACACGTCGTCGGTGCGGTACTCGCCGCCGTCGAGCTCCCCGGCGAGCGCGGCCTTCAGGAGCGCCCGGGTCGCCTTGATCGGCATCCGCTCGCCCTCGCCGAACGGGCCTCCCGTCCAGCCGGTGTTGACGAGCCAGACCGAGACATGCGGGTGCTGGTCGAGCTTCTCGCCCAGCATGTGTGCGTAGACCGAAGGCGGCTGCGGCAGGAACGGAGCACCGAAGCACGCCGAGAACGTCGGCTGCGGCTCCGTCACGCCGATCTCGGTGCCCGCGAGCTTGGCCGTGAAGCCGGAGAGGAAGTAGAACATCGCCTGCTCGCGCGAGAGGCGCGCGATCGGCGGGAGGATCCCGAAGGCGTCGGCGGTGAGGAAGACGACCGCGCTCGGGTGGCCCGCCTGCTTCGCGGGCAGGGCGTTCGCGATCTGCTCGAGCTTGTAGGCCGCGCGAGTGTTCTCGGTCATCGAGTCGTCGTCGAGGTCGAGCACGCCGCGCTCGTCCATGACGACGTTCTCGAGCACGGTCCCCCAGCTCCGAGTCGTCTTGTAGATCTGTGGTTCCGCCTCCGGCGACAGGCGGATCACCTTGGCGTAGCAGCCGCCCTCGATGTTGAAGATCCCCTCCTCGCCCCACCCGTGCTCGTCGTCTCCGATCAGGTGGCGCTCGGGGTCGGCTGACAGCGTCGTCTTGCCGGTGCCCGAGAGCCCGAAGAAGACCGCAACGCGTCCATCGTCGTCGACGTTCGCCGAGCAGTGCATCGGGAGGACGCCCTCGAGCGGCAGCTTGTCGTTCATCAGCGTGAAGATCGACTTCTTGATCTCACCGGCGTAGAAGGTGCCGCCGATCACGACTTCCATGCGGCCGGGATGCAGGACGACGAACGTGCCGCTGCGGGTTCCGTCCTCCTCGGGGCTCGCATCGACGGGCGGCGCGTGCAGGACGAGCGCCTGCGGCTCGTGCTCGGCGAGCTCCTCCTCGGTCGGGTCGATGAACAGGGTCTTCGCGAAGAGCGCGTGCCAGGGGCTGTAGGTGATCACGCGCAGCGGAAGCCGATACGCGGGATCCGCGCCGGCGAAGGCGTCGACGACGTAGAGATCCTGGCCGGAGAGAAACGACGTGACCTTGTCGCGGAGGCCCTCGAACTGCTCCTCCTCGATCTCTGCGTTCTTGTCCCACCAGATGCGGTCGGCGGAGCCGGGCTCCCGCACGACGAACTTGTCCTTCGGCGATCGGCCCGTGTGCTCGCCGGTGTCGACGACGAGCGGGCCGCCTTCCGCGAGACGCCCGTCGCCGCGGGCGATCGCGTGACTGTAGAGGAGGGCGACGGTCGGGTTGTTGTGGACGGCGCCGCCCGGCTCGATGCCGTGGGCGCTCAAGTCAGTTTGTCCGCGTACGTCCTCGACGATCGCCATTGGTCTCCTTGCTACCCGGCCGCCTTGGGGTCCGAAACGGCTGCATATCGTATGACAATGGACGTGCGACCGCCCGACTCCCCTCTCTCCGACGGCGTCGTATCCCTGCGGCCGTGGGGTGAGGAAGGAGATGTCGAGGCGATCGCCGCAGCCTGCAACGACCGCGCGATCACGGAGTTCCTCGACCAGATCCCCTCGCCGTACACGCTCGAGGATGCCCAGGCCTACGTCGAGGGAAGCCGCAGGGCCTGGCGGGACGGCTCGATGACGAACTTCGCGATCACCGAGGGCGGGATCGCGGTCGGCTCGATCGGCGTCCGCTGGCTGGACGGCGTGGACGAAGGGGTCGCCGAGGTCGGGTACTGGGTGGCGCCCCAGGTGCGGGGCCGCGGCCTCTGCACTCGCGCGCTTCGTCTGGTTTCGGACTGGGTGCTCCGCGACTGCGGCGTGGCGCGCCTACAGCTGCGGGCCGACGAGGAGAACGTCGCGTCGAAGCGGGTCGCGGAGGGCGCGGGCTTCACCCGCGAGGGCGTCCTCCGCTCGAGCCGCTACAACGCGCGTCTCGACCGGCGCGTCGACTTCGTCATGTACTCGCTTTTGCCGGGTGAGCTCTAGTCGTAGGCGGCTTCGACCCAGTCGGGGCCGCCCCAGGAGAGATCGAATGGGTAGTCGTTGATCAGGTGGGCCCAGATCAGCCAGGCGACCCAGCGCGTCGTCCCGTAGAAAAAGCTCGCGCGGTAGAGGGCCAGGAGCGCGGCCTCGGGGAGCCAGCGCCCGATCCAGCTCCAGACCGGGTCGGCGGGCACGATCGTCTCGCGGAAATAGTCGCGGGTGAGGATCCGCCAGGAGAGCAGTCCGTAGAGGATCCAGACGCCGTCCCAGACGAAACCGAGCCCGCTGAAGTAGGCGCCGGCATCGGTCAGCCGGTCGGTCTGACCGGCGTAGGCCCACGCACCCAGCCCGAACGTCTCGGTCGAGAACGGGAACGCCAGCATCGTCCCGATCGTGTCGCCCACGTCGGTCAGGGCGTGCGCCCAGTGTCCTAAGAGAAAGCTCAGCGACCACACCCGGCTCCTCGTCAAGAGCAGGATCAGAGCGGCAACGGCGAGGCCGAAGGCCAGCGAGTGCGTAAAGCCGACGCCGGGCCAGCCACGATGGAATTGCACGGGATCGTCAGCCTTGAGCTCGATCCCGAACACGTCGATGCCGTAGACGAACCACTTGCTGAACATGTCCGGCGAGTACGAGCCGATCAGGAGCGGCACGATCGCGACCTTGCCGCCGAGGTGACGCTGAATCGCGTAGGGCTCGAGGTCGTGCGCCGCCCAGCTCATCGAAGCCTTCGAACAACCGCCGGCAGGATCCAGACACAGAGGAGCAGGAACGCCGTGCCCTCGATCCAGGAGAGCAGCAGACTCGGCCAGATCACGCCCAACACGACGTAGGCCGTGCCTGCTGCGAGGTAGAGCGCGAGGGCCTTCACGGCTTGCCTCGCTCCTGGATGCGGTAGACGATGCCGCGCCCGTAGTCGGCGACGAGGAGCGCATTGCGTCGGTCGACCGCCACGGCGAGCGGGTGCTCGAA
>JBKJWJ010000013.1:0-4380 GCA_046716905.1 Gaiellaceae bacterium | reverse complement strand
GGATGGCGCACTCGTGGTGACCGAGGAGGACGCGCCCCCGGCCTCATTGACGGCCCGCGAGATCGAGGTCCTCTCGTGCATCGCTGCCGGAAGGACGACCGGCGAGATCGCTCGGCTTCTGTGGGTCCCGCCTGCGACGGTGAGCAAGCATCTGGAGCACATCTACCGCAAGCTCGGAGTCTCCAGCCGTACGGCGGCGCTGGCTGCCGCGGGGCTCAAAGCGGACCCGCTCCTTCAACGCGGCGCGTAGCGATTGCGACGGGCGAATGGCCCGTCGGCCAGCGACTGAACCGTTCGATTCTGGAACGAATTTGGAACGCAGCGGTGGCGACCAAGGGCGACTGACGCCAACTGCGCCGGGCGCGAAGGGCGCAATCGAGCTACCAGCGGCAAGTAACCGCGATCAACGACAACTCGCGCCGCCCAACTGTCACGCCGGAGGTCGCGGGTTCGAGTCCCGTCGCGCCCGCGCACGATTCCCCCTCAAACCGCCTCGCTCTGAAATTAACGCCGGACGAATCCGCTCGGGTCCACATCGCGTAGCTCCTTTAGGTCGACCATTTATCAGGAGGTTCGCTATGAGACCAATTATTCGGAGGCCGCGGAGGAGCGCACTAGCGCTGCTCGTGGCCGCGCTGACCGTTGCGCTCGCCGGTGCCGCCGGCGTCAGGGCGCAGCACGGGGGGCCCCATGTCCTCGATCCGAACCTGGAGGTTCGGACGGTGACCGAGGGCCTCGCTCAGCCGACATCCATGGCTTTTCTTGGAGAGAACGACATTCTTGTGCTCGAGAAAGCGACCGGTCGCGTGCGCCGGGTCGTCAATGGGGTGATTCAGGGCACAGTGCTCGATCTCGCCGTCAACTCGGGTTCCGAGCGCGGCCTACTGGGCATCGCCCTGCACCCCGCGTTCCCGCAGAACCCTGGCGTGTACCTGTACTGGACCGAGACCATCAGCGGCTCGGACAGCGTGGTGCTCTCAGACACGACGCTCCTCGGCAACCGGGTCGACCGCTTCGTTTGGGACGGCTCCAGCCTCAGGTTCGACCGCAACATCATCAGGCTGCGGGCGATCCAGCAGGACGCGGGACAGCCGGAGCGCGGCAACCACGACGGCGGCGTGATCACGTTCGGGCCTCCTGACAAGAAGGCCAAGCACCAGAAGCTCTTCATCGTCATCGGAGACGTCGGCCGTCGTGGGCAGCTTCAGAATCTGCCCGACGGACCGTTTGGCCCGGGCGTGCCCGACGACCAGTTCGGCGGCCCCGAGCCGGACGACGCCCACCTGACCGGAGTGATCCTGCGGCTGAACGACGACGGCGGCATCCCGGAGGACAACCCCTTCTTCAAGGTGGGCGAGCGGATGAGCGGCGACGTCGGCGAGAACGTTCAGAAGATCTTCGCGTACGGACTCCGCAACAGCTTCGGGATCGCCTTCCACCCCAAGGGCAGGCTCTGGGACGAGCAGAACGGTGACGACTCCTTCACCGAGCTCAACCAGGTCGAGCCCGGAACGAACATGGGCTGGATCCAGATCATGGGGCCCCTGGAGCGAATCGGCCAGTTCAAGCAGATCGAGACGGGGCAGGGTGCTAGGCCCACGTACCGCGGTCTTCAGCAGATCCGCTGGCCGCCCGAGCGGATCGCCGACTCGGAGGAGGAAGCGCTCGACCGCCTGTTCGACCTGGAGGGCTCGGAGTACAGCGATCCCGAGTTCTCCTGGAAGTACGAGGTTGCCCCCGCAGCGATCGGGTTCATGTTCGGGCGCGGCCTCGGAAAGGAGTACGAGAACGATCTCTTCGTCGGTGCCGCCAGGACCTTCACACGCGGCGGGCACATCTTCCACTTCGACCTCAATGGCGGTGGCAACCACGTCAACGTGGACGACAGGCGTCTCAAGGACGGCGTCGCCGACAACCTCGACAAGAACGAACTCACCGAGAGCGAGAGCCTGCTCTTCGGCGAGAACTTCGGCGTCGGCACGGACATTGAGACGGGATTGAACGGCAATCTCTTCGTGGTCTCGCTCTCGAACGGCGCGATCTACGAAATCTTCAGGAAGTCCTAGGTCTCGATCGGGCGGAGGGGGCGCGGCTGGCGCCGCTCCTCCTCCTGCCCGCCCTCACTGCGCCGGTCGCCGAGTTGGCTGACTATCTAGGCCCTTGTTTACCCAGATGAACCCCGACGGAGATCCTCAACGCATCCCGTTGTGGCTAAGCGGGTAGAGCGTCTCCATGGACTCGGATCTGACCACGCAGCTCGAACGGCTCCGCGACGACCTCCGCTCGGTGCGGCTCGAGCTCGAAGTGCCGGGCGCCAAGGAGGCCCGGCACGCCCGCGACGACATCATGGCGCAGGTGGACGACTACGTGCTCCCGCGGCTGAGGCAGATGGATGCTCCCGCCCTGATCGTGGTCGGTGGCTCGACCGGTGCCGGCAAGTCGACGCTCGTGAACAGCCTCGTCGGCGCGGTCGTGAGCGCCGCGGGGGTGCTCCGACCGACAACGCGAGCGCCGGTGCTCGCCTGCAACCCGGACGACGTGCGGTGGTTCGAGGACGATCGGATTTTGCCCGGGCTGCCGAGGATCACCGGCGGCAGCGGCGGGCCCGGCACCCTCGAGCTCGCCTCGACCACCGCTCTACCGCAGGGTCTCGCGCTGCTCGACTCGCCCGACATCGACTCCGTGCTCGCCGAGAACCGCATCCTCGCGAATCAACTGCTTGCGGCCGCCGACGGCTGGCTCTTCGTCACGACGGCAGCCCGGTACGCCGATGCCGTCCCGTGGGACTTCCTGCGCTCCGCGCGTGAGCGGGGAACAACGCTCTCGATCGTGCTCAACCGGGTTCCCGCCGACGCCGACCGAGAGGTTCCGACCCACTTGAAGCAGATGCTCGCCGCCGAGCAGTTGGGCGACTGCGATGTGCTCGTCGTGCCGGAGGTCCAGCTAGATCATGAGTTGCTTCCCGCGGACGCACTCTGGCCGGTGCGTGCATGGCTGGATGGCCTTGCGGCCGATGCGCACGGCCGCGCGGCGCTGGTGCGCCGGACGCTGCGAGGCGCGCTCGCGAGCCTTCCCGTCCGGGCAGCGGCGGTCGAGCGGGCGGCCGTCGACCAGCTGTCGGCGGCTGCAGAGCTGCGCGCGGAGGCGGACGCCGCGTACGCGGAGGCCCTCCGCGAGGTCGAGGGGGCGCTGCGCAGCGGCTCGCTCCTCCGCGGCGAGGTGCTCGCCAGGTGGCACGAGGTCGTCGGCACCGGAGACGTGACACGCGCACTCGAGTCGAGGGTCGGTTGGCTACGGGATCAGCTGAAGAGCATCGTGACGGGGGCTCCGAACGCCGACGCCGAGCTCAAGCTCACCGTCGAGAACCGCGTCGAGGCGGTCGTGCGGACGGCGGCCGAGCGAGCCGCCGAGCGAACCGCGCGCGCCTGGCGCGAGCGTGTTCCCGGACGGGCGCTCCTCGCCACCGCCCCGGAGCTCGAGCGAGCGTCGGACGGCCTCGACGCCGCTGCCGAAGAGGAGGTCCGTGCCTGGCAGGGCGTTGTGTTCGACCTCGTCCGGCTCGAGGGCGCGTCGAAACGCACAACCGCGCGAATCGCCTCCCTCGGCGTCAACGGCGCAGGGCTGACTGTGATGCTCGCGGTGTTCGCCCACACGGGTGGCCTCACCGGTGCGGAGGTCGTGGTCGCCGGCGGCACGTCGGCGGTCGGCCAGAAGGTGCTCGAGGCGATCTTCGGCGACCAGGCGGTCCGCACGCTGGCAGCGCGCGCGAGAGAAGATCTCATCGAGAGGGTCGACCGGCTCCTACGGGCCGACGCCGGGCGGTTCGACGCGCTGCTCGACGCCAACGCACCCGAGGCAGACAGCTTTGCGCGCCTCCACGCCGCAGTCGACGCGGTTCGCCGGGCGGCTTGAGCGCGCTCGATGAGCGTCTCGCCGCGCTCGGCGAGGCGGCAGACCTGGCGTCCGGGCGTCTGGACAGCGCAGCCGTCGAGGGAGCGCGGGCAGTGGTCGAGAAGGCGGGAGCCCGGCTCGGCCTCGGCGTCGAGTCGACGGTCGTCGCGCTCGCCGGCCCGACCGGCGCCGGCAAGTCGCAGCTCTTCAACGCCCTCACGGGAACCGAGCTCGCGTCGGTCGGACGACGACGGCCGACGACTTCGGCTGCACAGGCCGCCATCTGGGGGGAGGGAGGCGATGCCCTGCTCGACTGGCTCGAGATCAGCCGCCGCCACCGGGTCGCCGCGGACGGCCTCAAGGGGCTCGTCCTCCTCGACCTCCCGGACTTTGACTCCGTGGAGAGCTCACACCGCCTCGAGGCGGAGCGGGTCATCGCGCTCGCGGATCTCGTCCTCTGGGTGGTCGAGCCGCAGAAGTACGCGGATG
>JBKJWJ010000012.1:0-2524 GCA_046716905.1 Gaiellaceae bacterium | reverse complement strand
GCCGCGGCCCGATGGCCGTATCGGCGGCGCATGAACGTCCACGTCTCTCCGCGAACGTGGTTCGTCGTGAGGAGTCCTGCCTCGGCGTGCGCTCGGAGCAAGACGACCGCGGCCTCATGCCGGTCGTCGTCCTCGGCGCTGACGCCAACCCAGAAAGACGTGTCGACGAAGATCACTCGCGCGGATAGACGACATCGTCGACGCTCGCGGAATCGTCTGGGTTCCCCTTGACGAAGCCGACCAGGTCCCAGAGCGGATCCTCCTCGAGCGGGGGCAGCGGCATCAGGTACGCGCGAACGTAGCCGCGGATCAGCGCCGCTTTCGACGTACCCTCCTTGCGAGCCTCGCGTCCCAGTGCCTCGTCCAACTCCTCTTCGATCATGATTTGCAAGCGTTTCATCCTGCTATGAGTATACACCACTCATCGTGCTGTATGTGTAACTATCTCGCGGCATGAATGCTCTCCGTGGGCGGGACGTGAACCGGCTCGCACCAGATCTCAGGTTCGGCGTCCTGCGGCGGGTGCAACAGCGGGCGGCCCCGCGGCTGTGCCGCCCCAGCTAGACGGCTAGCTACCCACGTCGATCTGGGCCGGCGGCGCTGACCCCGCCGGCTCCTTCACCGACGGCTCCAGCAGCTTCGGCAGGGCCGGGTTCGGGTTGGCGCTCGGGAGCTGGAAGAAGAACGCCGCGCCTTTGCCTTCGTCCGACTCGAGCCAGATCTGCCCGCCCATCCGCTCGACGAGTTCGCTGCAGATGTAGAGACCGAGGCCGGTGCCGCCGATGCCCTGGATCATGTTCGGATCCAGCCGGTAGAACTTCTCGAAGATCCGGCTTTGCTCGTCGGCGGGGATCCCCATGCCCTCGTCTACGACCCGGAACAGCACCATCCCGTTCTCGGACGCCAAGCCGACCTCGATTCGCCCCCCGCCGGGGGAGTACTTGACGGCGTTCTCGACGAGGTTCACGAGGACCTGCCGCGCTCGATCCTTGTCTGCGGCGACCGGCGGAACGCCTCGCGCCACCTGGATGTCGAACGTGACGTGCGCCGGCGCATGTGTTCGCGCGGACTCGACCACTCGCTCGAGCAGATCCGCGGCATCGAACGGCTCGGTCACGAGATCGAGCCGTCCGACCTCGAGCTGGTTGGCGAGCAGGATCTGGTTGACGATCGCAGCCAGGCGCTCGGACTCGTCGACGATCATCGAGATGAACCGCTCGCGGCCCGCGTCGTCCAGTGCGAAGTCGTGGCGGCGCAGTGTCTGTGCAGCACCGTAGACGGCCGCCAAGGGCGTACGAAGCTCGTGTGACGCCGTGGCGATGAACTCCGCCTTGAGATCGTCCAGCCGATGCTCCTCGGTGATGTCCCGGAGCGCGTAGACCGTTCCGCCGAAGAACTCCACGCCGGAGATCGAGATCCAACGCTCGCCTCGGGCGGTGTCCAGCGGCAGCGTCGCGGCGCGGACGGGCTCGCGCGTCGTGCCAACCGGGACGCGCTCGGATACCTCGTGCCAGCCGGGGATCGCCTCCAAGGCCGCCCTGCCCACAGCGGCGTCCGCCGCCACACCGGTAATGGCCGCCGTGGCAGGATTCCAGAGGCGAATGAGCCCGCCCCGGTCGAGGAGGAAGACGCCGTCGCCGACATGCGTGAGCACCTTGTTCGCATCCGAACGCGCCTCGACCTCGGCGTGCAGGCGCGACGTATCGATTGCCAACGCGATCATTCCCGCAATCGCTCCTGCCCACGAGAGGTCGTCCGACCCGTAACGACGCGCATGCTCGCCGCTCACGAGCGTGAGCGCCCCGACCGCGCGGCGGCCGCGGGAGACGAGCGGAAGACGCATTTGCGACTCCGAGAGCTCGAGGCGGCGCTCCCGGATCACGTCGAGGACCTCGGGGTCGGGTTGCGCTCCGGGCTCGGCGGACAGCGCGACGGGCTCGGCTCGCTCCGCGGCGAGACGGGTCAGGCTTCCGTCCTCCTTGAGGACGTCCACCACGCACCACTCGGCAAGGTCGCCGACGGCCAGCGCCGCAACCTGTCCGACCGTGGACCTGACGTCGAGCGAGGATGCCAGCACCTCAGCCGCCTCGGCCACGAAATCGATCTTGCGCTGGCGATCCCGCGCGTCCGCGGCTGTCGCCGTCTCGGCAGATCGAAGCTCGTTCCGCTCATCCTCGGCCGCCTTCCGCTCGCTGACGTCGAGCAGGTATCCCTGGATAGAGAGCGGCCGGCCCGACTCATCCAGCACGACGACTGCCTCGTCCCGCACCAAGACGGTGCGCCCGTCGCGTGCAAGCATGCGGTAGCTCGACCGCACGCCCTTCGCTGCGTCCACCTCGGCCCGCGAAGCCGCGACACGATCTCGGTCGTCCGGGTGGACGAGCCGGAGGAAGAGGCCGGGATCCGCCAGCCACTCGTCAGCGGTGTAGCCGACAAGCCGGTCGATCTGTGGGCTGACGAAGGTGGTTTCCCCGTCGCCTGCCAACGACTGGACATAGGTGACGAGGGGCAAGTGCCCGGTGAG
>JBKJWJ010000011.1:0-4232 GCA_046716905.1 Gaiellaceae bacterium | reverse complement strand
TTGGGCGTCGTCCGCGGCGACGCGGAGCGGGGCCTCCTCCAGCCTCTGGTCGTGCGGCCGATCGGGCGGAACGCGCTCCTCGTCGGTCGATTCCTCGGGGCGGCAGCGGTCTGTGTCCCCTACGTCTTCTTCGTGTTCACGGCCTGCGCGCTGATCACGCGTGCAGCGGGCGATTGGTGGCCCGATCAGTTCGTGCGCCCCGGGGCGGAGCTCGCAGCCGGCGTCCTCGTCATCGCCGTCCTCGGTCTGCTGGGTTCCGTGTTCCTGTCTGCGACCGCGAACGGGATCGCGATCTTCATGGTGTTCGGCGCAGGGCTCGTCGCCGGCCTGCTCGGCCAGATCGGAGAGGCACTCAACTCCGACACGCTTCAGACGGTGGCCGAGCGAACCTCCTGGGCGCTGCCCTTCGAGGCTCTGTACCAAGACGCGCTCTACCGGATCACGTCGGAGAGCCGCGGCTTCACCGGCCTCGCAATCCAGCTCGGGCCCTTCGGCGGCTCGCAGTCTGCCGGCGCGAATCTCCACCTGTGGGTCGCGGCCTATTTCGCCGTCGCTCTCGGCCTGACTCTCGCCGCCTTCAGTCGGAAGGATCTCTAGCTGCTTGCCACGGTTCTAGGGATCAAGTCGGGACCTCGCCGCGCCGATCCGGCGTGCGTGCGTGCGTGCGTGCGTGCGTGCGTGCGCTGCTTCTATCACCCGGATCGCGAGGCCGTCGGCTTCTGCAAGAACTGCGCGAAGGGACTCTGCGCCGAGACGGCGATCGACGTCGGCGACGGTCTGGCCTGTCCCGGGCGCTGCGAGGCGCGGGTCTAGCGGATCAATGCGACGTTCGGGAGGGCGGACGCGATGGCTTCGACGTGGTCCACCTTCATGGGCGCCGGAACGTTCGCGATCGGCGCAGTCTTCGCGGCGTTCGGCGCCTATACGTGGATCGCCTGGGGAGACGCCTCATTCGGCGTCTGGCTGGTTGTGCTCGGCGTGCTCTTCGCCGCGACTCCGGTGCGCTACCTGTTCACCGCGCGACGCGATTCCTGAGCACACCGATCCCCTCGACCTCCAGGTCGACGACGTCTCCAGGCTGGAGCCACCGCTCGTCGCCAAGCTCGAGGATGCAGCCGGTTCCCACAGTCCCCGAGCCGAGGATGTCTCCAGGGCAGAGTTCCGTGTTGCGAGCGGCCCGCTCGACGATCGCGCTCCACGAGTGGTGCATGTCGACCAGGTTCCCGCGTGACCGCTCCTCGCCGTTGACCCGGGCGACCATCGCCGCCCCGGACCCGTCGAACTCGTCTGGCGTGACGACCACCGGGCCGATGCTCGTGGCGAAGTCCTTGCCTTTCGCCGGGCCGAGCCCGAGCATCATCTCCTCGCGCTGGAGGTCACGCGCCGACCAGTCGTTCATCACCGTAAAGCCGCCGATCTCGCCCTCGGCCCCGATGACGGCCGCGACCTCCAACTCGTAGTCGAGCTCGCTCGAGCCCTCCGGGTACGGGATCTCATCCTCCGGCCCGTACATCGCGTTCGGGTTCGAGAAGTAGAAGACCGGAACCCGGTACCACTCTTCCGGCACCTCGCGGCCCCGGCGCTCGTGCGCCGCTTTCACGTGCTGCTCGAAGGCATAGAAGTCGCGCACCGACGGCGGCTTGAGAACGGGCGGCCGGAGATCGACTTCGGCGAGCGGGTACTCGGCATGCTCGCGCGCCTGCCCGCCGCCGGTGAAGAACGACTGGAGTGTCTGGGCGGCGAGCTGGATCACCCGGTCGCCCTCGATCCGGCCCGGCCAGCCGCGGTGAAGCTCCTTTCCCTTCGGCGAGAACATGCAGAGCCTCACAGGCGCCGTCCCCACGAGACATGACGAGTGTCTGACACTCGCGTTGGCCGAAACAGACGTGTCATGGCTCCGTGTGCACCACGACATCGGCGATCTCGGGGCGCTCGGCCCGGATTCCCTCGTCCACCTCGGACGCGAGCCGGTGGGCCTCGGCCAAGGTCGCGTCTGCCGCAACCTGAACCGTGACGAACGCGAGCAGTCCCTCGTCGGTGCCGACGAGCCGAACGTCGCGCGGGCGCTCGCCTGTCAGCCGCTCGACGACCGCGGCGAGCTCCTCTTCCCTGATCTCTCCGTAGCGCTCGCCCTCAGCCGCCTCACGAAGCGGCTCGAGGTGGGTCCGGACTGCAGAGATCGCCGGGAGGTCGGTGGAGATCGCGCTCTCGACCTGCGTGGCGACGCCGTGCGCGTCCTCGAGGGTGAGGTCGCCGGGCAACTTCAGATGCAGGCCGACCTCGACCCCTCCGTCCACCGTCACGACCCGGACGTTGTGCACCTCGCGCACCCGCGGCACCCGGAGGGCCGACGCAAGCACGAGCTCCCGCAGCTCCGCCTCCGTCCGCGGCTCGACGTGGACGACGACGTCGCTCTGCGGCAACGCCTCCTGCACCGCCTGCTCAATCGCATCCGCGGCCGCATGCCCCTGTCCGACCGCGGCTCCCGGCGGGACGCCGATCACGACATCTGCGAAGGCCCGCCCGCCTGACTGGCGAAGCCGAAGCCGGCGCAGCTCGACAGGTGGTTCAACCCCGGCGATCGCCGCGCGGGCCGCCTCGTGTGCGGAGTCGGACGTGCGGTCCATCAACACGTCCGCGTTCGTCCGGATCAGCCGCGCCGCAGCCAGCAGCACGAGCACGGCGACGAAGAGCGCGGCGATCGAGTCCGCACGCGGGTAGCCGAAAGCAACGAGCACGAGGCCGAAGAGCACGGCGAACGAGCCACCGAGATCGCTCGCGAAATGCAGCGCGTTGGCCTGCAGTGCGGCACTCCCGTAACGCCGGGATCCCCGCAGTGAGACGAGCGTCCGGCTGGCGTCGACGACGATCACGATCCCGAGCACAAGGAACGCGTACCAGGTCGCCCTCACGTCCGGCTCAGACGAGCCCACCAGGTGCGAGAGCGCCCAGAACGAGAGGAACAGGCTGGCGAGCACCAGGATCGTCGCCTCGGCAATGGCGGCGAGATGCTCGGCCTTGCCGTGACCATACGGATGACCGGTGTCGGCCGGACGTCCTGCGACGCCGACCGCGAAGAAGGTCAGGAGCGCGGCGACGAGATCGGTTCCGGAATGGATCGCCTCGGAGACGAGCCCGAGGCTTCCGCTCGCGAGTCCTGCGCCGAGCTTGAGTGCGATCAGGACGACCGCCGCGAAGACGGAGGCGAGAGCGGTGCGCCGCTGCGGACTCACGCGGGAAGGCTAGACGGGACCGGAAACGGCGGGAGCCCGCCGAAGCGGGCTCCCGGTGAATCCGATGAGCTGAGACCTACGCGTCGGCGATGTCGCCGTGGAACTCTTCCTTCAGGAATGTCCCGGCACCCTTGCCCTTGTCCTGCCAGTGGCGGAACAGGAGCGGCTGCCGCGGAGCGACGTAGTTGAAGTTGAACTTGCAGTCCATGCTGTTCTCGAAGCACGAGAACTTCGCATCCGGACCGAAGAACGTCGTCAGGAAGACGTCGGTGAACCCGCAGTCGGGACCGGTGCAGGTGGCGTTCGGGTTGAACGTCCCGCCGGTGACCTTGCCGCGGAGATAGCCGACCAACCGTCCCTGGACGCCGGCGCGGATCGTCTGTCCGTGCCTGCCTGTCGTGTCACAGGCCCCCGGGCTCCGCCCGGCGAGCGTGACGAAGCGGCCGCGGTCAAAGCGCGTCAGCGTGTACGAGCCGTCGCGATTCTTCTTGACGCGGAAGGTCCGCTTGACGACGTCGGTCGCCCACGGTGTGCCGCAGGAGCCGTTGTCGGTCGTCGTCACCGTGAACGAATACTTGTGGTGCTTCTTCGACTTCTTTCCGCCATGACCCGGATCGGCAAGGCCAGTCGCGGCGAGCGAAAGCGCGCCGAGCAGCAGAGCAAAGAGAACGATGGTGCGTCTCAAAGAAATCCCCCCTGGTTGTGTCCGTCCACTTGAGTCTCCCCGATCTCGGGCGAAAAAACGCTGGAAATTGGGTTTTTTACGAACTCCTTACCCGCGCAATGCGGCTTTTGCCGCCAGGTAACCGCACATTCCGTGCACGCCTCCGCCCGGCGGCGTCGACGAGGAGCAGACGTAGAGCCCGTCCACGGGCGTCGAGTACGGATTGAGGCGAATCGCCGGCCGGGTGTAGAGCTGGAGGAGATCCTGGACGCCGCCGTTGATGTCCCCGCCGACGAAGTTCGGGTTGTAGGCCTCCATCTCCAGGGCGCTCCGAG
>JBKJWJ010000010.1:0-5244 GCA_046716905.1 Gaiellaceae bacterium | reverse complement strand
GACCGCCGACGAGCCACGCGAAGCGCTCGAGCATGTAGTCGAAGGCGAGAAACGCATCCGGGACGACGACTCGCTCGGCGGAGGAGTGGGAGATGTCCCGCTCATGCCAGAGCGCAACGTTCTCGAGTCCGACGAGGGCAGCGCCTCGAACAACCCGAGCGAGGCCGCAGATTCGCTCCGAGACGATCGGGTTGCGCTTGTGCGGCATCGCGGAAGACCCTTTCTGGCCGCGACCGAACGGCTCCTCGACCTCCCGCACCTCCGTCCGGGCGAGGTGACGAATCTCGAGTGCGAACTTCTCGAGCGACGCGGCTCCAACCGCAAGCGTCGCGAGCAGCTCGGCGTGCCGGTCGCGCTGCAGGATCTGGGTCGAGGACGGCGCCGGGTCGAGGCCGAGCGTCTCGCAAGCGTGCCGCTCCACCTCGGGGTCCGTTGCCGAGTACGTTCCGACGGCGCCTGACAGCTTCCCGACCCGAAGCCCTTCGAGCGCTCGTTCGATTCGGTCACGATTCCGCGCGAGCTCGAACGCCCAGCCTGCGAGTTTGAGCCCGAAGGTCGTGGGCTCCGCGTGGACTCCGTGCGTGCGTCCCATCATCAGCGTGTCCCGGTGCTCCTCCGCCCGCCTGACGACCGCAGCTGAGGCGGCATCGACGCCCGCCAGGATCAGCTCGCCCGCATCCTGGATCTGCAGCGAGAGCGCGGTGTCGAGAACGTCCGAGGACGTCAATCCGTAGTGGAACCACCGCCCGACCGGCCCGAGCCCCTCGGCCACTGCGTCGACGAAAGCAGCGACGTCGTGTTGAGTGCGCTCCTCGATCTCTGCGACTCGCTCCGGCGTCGGAGCGACCGCGCGCTCGCGAATTTCCGCCGCCGCTTCGGCCGGAACGATCCCGAAGGCGGCCCAGCCGTCGAGCGCGGCCAGCTCGACGTCGAGCCAGCGTGAGAGCTTGCTCTCGTCCGACCAGACTCGGGTCATGGCCGGGCGGGAGTACCGGGAGATCACCGGTTCGATTCTAGAGGTGCCTCAGGTCGTCGGTCCCTCGCGCGTCAGGACTCGGCCGGCGGCATCCCGCCGCCCTGCGCCAGGATGCGGGCCGCCAGGATCGCCGCGTTGCGCGCTCCGTCCACGGAGACGCAGGCCACGGGGACGCCGGGTGGCATCTGGACGATGGAGAGCAACGCGTCCATCCCGTCGCCGACGCTCTTGCTCGAGCGCAGCGGAACGCCGATCACCGGCAGCTCCGTGTACGACGCGATCACGCCGGGAAGTGCCGCCGCCATTCCGGCACCGGCGATGATCACGCGCACTCCGCGCAGTGCTGCGGTCGAGGCGTATTCGGCGACCCCACGCGGGTCTCGATGCGCCGAGAGGACGTGGAACTCATGCGGAATCGCCCGCTCGTCGAGCTCGACCATCGCCGGCTCCATCCGTTCCCGGTCGGACTCCGAGCCGACGAGGATTCCGACGAGCGCGTCGCTCTCTCCGAACTCGGCGAGCTGCGCGAACGGCTCGGTCTGGGTGTCAGGTTCCAGCATCGACGGTGCTCATGGCGATGTCGCGACGGTACTGCATGCCGTCGAAGGAGATCCGGGCCGCCCCGGCATACGCCGCGGCGCGCGCGTCGGCAAGCGTCGCCCCGAGCGCGGTCACGTTGAGCACTCTTCCGCCGTTTGTGACCAGACGGCCGCCGTGCAGAGCGGTGCCCGCATGGAAGACCAACGCGTCGGTCTCAGCCTCCTCGATCCCATCGATCGCCGTGCCGGAGTCGCTCCCGGCCGGATAGTCGCGACCGGCGAGCACGACCGTCAAGGCGGCTTCCTCGGTGAAGTGGAGCGTCACACCCTCGAGGTCGCCGGCGGTAGCGGCGGCGAGCGCTTCGAGGAGATCGCTCCGGACTCGCGGAAGGATCGCTTGAGTCTCCGGGTCGCCGAACCGACAGTTGAACTCGAGCACCTTCGGCCCATCCTCGGTCAGCATCAGCCCGGCGTAGAGGAGGCCGACGAACGGCGCGCCTCTCGAGGCGAGCTCCGCGAGCACGGGCCGGTGCACCGAATCCACAAGGTCCGCGACTTCCGACTCGCCAAGCTCGGCGAGGGGGGAGAACGCACCCATTCCGCCGGTGTTCGGGCCCTCGTCGCCGTCCCGGATCCGCTTGAAGTCGCGGGCCGGCGCGAACGGAACGGCGTTCAGGCCGTCGGAGAGCGCGAAGAGCGACACCTCTTCACCCTGCAGGAGTTCCTCGATCACGAGCGGCTGGCCGAGCCGACTCGATTCTCGGAGCGCCTCGTCGAGCGACTGCTGGTCGGGACAGACGAAGACACCCTTTCCGGCTGCGAGACCGTCGACCTTGATCACGCAGGGCGGCCGCGCGACTGCCATCGTCTCGGCCGTCCGGACTCCGGCCGCGCGCATGACGTCCTTCGCAAAGCTCTTCGAGCCTTCGATCCGTGCTGCCGCCCGGCTCGGGCCGAACACCGCGAGCCCAGCGTGGCGGAGCTCGTCGGCGATGCCGTTCACGAGCGGTGCATCAGGCCCGATGACGATGAGATCGGCATCCAGGCTTCGTGCGAGACCGAGCAGTCCCTCACCGTCCTCCGCGCGAACCGGATGACATTCTCCGAGTTGCGCGATCCCCGGATTGCCGGGCGCGGCGTGAAGCTCGTCGAGCCGGGAGCTCTGCCGGAGCTTCCATGCGAGCGCGTGCTCGCGGCCGCCGGAGCCGATCAGGAGCACCCTCACCTGGCGGTGAGTCTAGTGACGCGAGCGGAGGTTCCAACCCTGCCGAAGCGGGCAAGGAATGCTCGTGTCCACCGAACCCGGACTCGACCTGCACGACTGGGAGACCGAGTGGCAGCAGCTCGAGCCGCTGGTGCGCGACAGCCCCGCCGAGGCGCTACCCGAGCTGCACGACCTCATCGAGCGCATGCTCCAGGAACGGGGGATTCTGGGCGAGGATCTCTCAGCCGCCGAAGGCGCCGATCCGGAGCTTCTTGCCGAGTACGTCGCCGGGTCAGACGTGGTCGCCCGCCTCGAGCGAAGTGAGACCGTCGATCCCGGCGACATCGCTTCGGCCGTCGGCGGCTACCGCGCGCTCTACGAGTTCATCACGAACGAGCGCGCTACCTAGGGTCGCGCGATCGCGGCGAGGCCCCGCTGGGCGAGGACGTGCTCGCGCGCCGCGCCCGTTCCGATCAACGAGACCTCGACCTCCAGCGCCTGCTCGACGAACGAGACGTAGCGGCGCGCCGCCTCGGGGAGCCGCGAGACGTCGTCCATCCCGTCGAGCGGCTCCTCCCAGCCTGCCAGCACCTCATACACGGGCTCGCAGTGGTGGAAGTCGCTCTGGTGTGCCGGGAACTCTTCGGTTTCGGTCCCGTCGCGGAGCCGATAGCGCACGCAGACCGGGAGCTCGGAGAAGGTCGAGAGCACGTCGAGCTTTGTGAGCGCAAGCGAGGTGAAGCCGCTCAACCGCGCGGCATAGCGAAGGCCGACGAGGTCGAGCCAACCGCAACGCCGCTCGCGACCCGTAACCGTCCCGTACTCGCCGCCGAGCTCTCGTACCCGCTCCTGATCCGGCCCTTCGATCTCGGTCGGGAACGGCCCTTCGCCGACCCGCGTCAGATACGCCTTTGCGACGCCGAGCACGGCGTCGATCCGGGTCGGGCCGATCCCGATTCCGGTCGCAGCAGCTCCGGCGATCGGGTTGGAGGACGTGACGAACGGATACGTGCCGTGATCGAGATCGAGCAGCGTTCCTTGCGCCCCCTCGAAGAGGACGAACCGTCCTTCGCGCAAAGCACGGTCGACGAGCAGCGAGGTGTCCGCGATGTAGGGCCGGAGCCGTTGGGCGTAACTCTCGTACCTGTGGGAGACGTCCTCGAAGCCGATCGGCTCCGCTCCGTAGACGCGTTCGAGCCAGTGGTTCTTCTCGGCGAGCGCGACTGCGATCTTCTGCCGGAGGATCTTTGGGTCGAGGAGGTCTTGGACGCGAATCCCGAGCCGCGCCGCCTTGTCTCCGTAGGCCGGCCCGATCCCCCGCCGTGTCGTCCCGATCTGGAGCTTCCCCAGCCGCCGCTCGCTCGCTTGATCGAGCGCGACATGCCACGGCATGATCAGCTGGGCGTTGCCGGAGAGGTGTACCTGCTCGGTCGAGAGCCCGCGCTCCTCGAGGCCGTCCAGCTCCTCGATGAACACCTGAGGATCGACGACGCAGCCGGCGCCGAGGACGCACTCCTTTCCCCAGAGGATTCCCGACGGCATGTGCCGGAACTTGTAGGTCTCCCCGTCGGCGACGATCGTGTGACCGGCGTTCGGCCCGCCCTGGTAGCGGCAGACGACGTCCGAGTGCTGGGCGAGCAGGTCGACGATCTTGCCCTTGCCCTCGTCCCCCCACTGCGCCCCGACGATGACGGTCGCTGGCACGTCCCGAGTGTTACGGACCGATCGGCCGACTAAGGGCTCTAGGCCGCGAGATGCGCCACGGCTTCGATCTCGATCAAGACGTCCGGATGGAAGAGGCCGGCGACCTTGACGAGCGAGCTCGTGGGCGGCGACGCCGTGTCGACGAACTCGTCGCGGACGGTCCGGATCGTCGCGAGCTCAGCCACGTCGACGACGTAGATCGTGAGCTTGACGACGTCCGGCCAACCGGCCCCCGCGGCGGCGAGCGCCCGGCCGACGTTCTCGAACGTGAGCCGCGTCTGGGCCTCCCAGCCGTGGGCGACCTCCCGATCCGGGTCCATCGGCACCTGTCCCGACGTCCACACGAGCCGGCCGGGAGGGATGCTGACGACATGGCTGTATCCCGCCGGGGCCGCCAGGCCGTCCGGCGACGAGAAGGCGGGTCGAGCTCCGATCTGGGACACCTCTAGCCTGCGGCGAGGTCCGCGAACTTCGCGTACCGGCTGAGGAAGGCGACCTTCTCCGTGCCGGTCGGGCCGTTTCGATGCTTGGCAAGGTGGATCTCGGCGATCCCCTGCTGGTCGGACTCGTCGTTGTAGTACTCGTCGCGATAGATGAAGAAGACGAGGTCGGCGTCCTGCTCGATCGACCCAGACTCCCGAAGGTCGGAGAGGATCGGACGCTTGTCATGCCGCTGCTCGACGGCCCGAGACAGCTGCGACAGGGCCAGCACCGGGACGTCGAGGTCGCGCGCCAGCACCTTCAGGTTCCGCGAGATCTGCGAGACCTCCTGCACCCGGTTCTCCACCGAGGCGCCCGAGGTCATCAGCTGGATGTAGTCG
>JBKJWJ010000009.1:0-2897 GCA_046716905.1 Gaiellaceae bacterium | reverse complement strand
ACAATGCAAACGTATTGGTGCAAGCGGTGACATTTGGTGAAGCAGTGCCGGCCGTCGTGAAATGGCCGCATCGGCCGGTCGACCTTCGCCCGCGTTGCGACGTACCGCTGGCGGGGGCTGTGGTGTGTCGCGCCGTACTCGTAATGGTCGCTCGGGCAGGTGTGGGCCTGGTGGCAACGAGCGCGGTGCGCCTCAGCCAATTCGGCGACGACTCCAAGCGGAACAGGACGTTTCGGGAAGGTCGTCTACGGCGGGTGCTTCAAGCACGGCGGCGACGCCTGATGCCGCTCAAAGGCCGCCGTCCGCTTTCGCCTCCGCGACGGGAGTACGTTCGAGAAGGCAACGGCTCGTCGGCACGGGCCGCGGCCTTCTTTGCTTGGACGAGCAGCGCGCTACGAATCGATCCGCGCGGCAGCACGTGCTCCACGGCAACTAGGAGGTCGGCAATCTCGCAACGGCCGTGTTTCCTCGTCGTTGGCTCAACGATGTAGCGGTAGTCGCGCCCAACCGGCCGCCCGCCGTGCACGAACGACGCGCTGATGCGGCAAACCCAGCCGCGTGGAAGGACACGCGTGACTTCTGCACCGATCTCTCCGTGGAAGCGCGGCCGAACCGCGAGTGATCGGGAATGTCGTTGAACCCGCGGATGCTCCGCAGACCGCCGGAAGAAAAGGTGTCGGCGACGCGTCTGGTTGAAGGAATACCCGTTCTGGCTCAACAACTGGAGGTCACTGATGCGCGTATTCGCTCTGGTCCTGGGTATCGGCGCCGCGTTCCTGGCCGGCGGGACCGGAGCAGCGGGGTCTTCGACTGCTGCTGCTGCTGCTGTGCCGCAGCCGCCCCCGAAGTTCTGGTCACCCGGTCGCTGTGAGCGGGTGCTGCTCGGTGTCTATGGGTACGGCTCGCGTGTCGCGCCCGGTGGCTTCCCGCTTCCGGACGGGAACGGCCACAACTTCCACGTCGGCCAGGCGATTTGTGCCGGAAGCGGCGGAGCAGACGCCTGTCGATGGACGACCGGTCATCGTTCCCGCCTCTACTCGCAGTTCCGGGTGTTCACGCGCTCTCCTCTCAACGGCGGCGTTGTTCGCTCGTGGACGCTCGCCACACGCGCCGGCCAGCGCCTGATCCCTGTCGCGCATCACGCGGGGGACCAGTACGTCGGTTGGCCACCCGACTTCTACATGTCGAGGACCAAACTGCTCGCAACAGGCGCAACCTCGGCACGCTTCCGCTCCATCGTCGCCCCGATCGCGGCCCGCGAGGTCCAACAGCAGAACGCGACCGGATGCACGAGCAGCTAGCTGACGCTTCCAAGGCTGACCGGGACGCACGCTCAGCATTGGCCGACGACCGCTATTCGCGCGGTGGGTTCGCCGGACACCTCTCGAAGTACACGTCGTCGGAGATGCCCACCCAGACGAACCTTCCGCCCGCCGCGATCCACTGCGGGTGAAACCCGACGTCGATCGTCTCGACGACCGTGTCAGTGTCCGGGTCGATGCGCGACACCGTGCCGGCGCAGTGGTTCGTGACCCACACAGCGTCCGAGCCGACGGCAACATTCATCGGCGCGTCGCCGACCCTGACGATCCCCCGAGCCCTGCCGGTGAGGGGGTCGATGCGCCAGACGGTGTCGTCGTCCCACATTGCGACCCAGACCGAATCGAAACCGATGGCGGGCCCCGAGGGAAGGCTCCCTACGGGGACACGGGTCGCTCGCCCACTCTCTGCGTCGATCCGCAGAACCGCATTCGCGGGAGCACCGAGCCCGACCCAGACCGCGCCATAGCCGAAGGCGACGCCGAGCGGGAAGTCATCGTCTCTCAGCTCGTAACGCCTAAGCAGTCGTTGCGTGAGCAGATCCCAGCGTGAGATCCAACGCAGGTCATACGTCGAGACCCAGACCGAGCCGCCGCCGACGGCGACGGCCGCCGGCCGCACGGACTGTGCGTTGGGAAGCTGCGCGAGGCGAAGCGACGCCACCGGCTCGAAGGTCGGCGCGTTCACCTGCGTCACCTCGCGGCGGCTTTCGCTGGCGACCCATAGCCACGCCTTTCCTTGAGGCGCGATCCCGCCGTCCGCGGAGTACCGGCCGGAATTCCGGACGCCCCCCGTCCGAGTGGCGACACGAGCCAGCGTTCCGTCCGCGAGGCTCGCCACAAACACGTAGCTCCCGACGACCTCCACCTCGCCGGGATTGCCACCCACGGGAACCACGTCGACGACCTCATTGCGCGCGCCGTCGATCTTCACCAGCGAGTCAGGGACGACAGACGGTCTAGCGTTAGTTGAAAGCAGGACTACTGCAGCGGCGGCAGCAGCGACGAGGAACACCCCGATCGCAGCCAGGATCCAGCGGCGTCGTGTTCGCTTCGGCTCGGCCACCCTCGGCGCCCGCGGGGGCGGAAACTCGCTGGGAAGTCCCTCGATGACGAGCTGACTCAGCTTCTCTGGACCGCTGAAGTCCTTGAGCTCGTAGTCGCCCAGCGGCCGAAGACTCACGTCGGCGGGCTCGTTGTCCGCGACCAGCGACGCCGCGATCTGGGACAGCAGCACCTGCCCGCCGTGCGCGGCCGCCGAGATACGCGCCGCTCGGTGAACTCCGAGGCCGACGTAGCGACCGGCGGTGAGCTGGGGCTCGCCGGCATGGACTCCCATGCGGACGCGAACATCCGCGGCCTGCGGCCAGGCATGGCTCGCGACCGCCCTCTGGATCTCCGCGGCTGCCGCAGTGGCATCGCGAACGGTCGGGAAGACGGCGAACACGGCGTCGCCTTGCGTGTCGACGATTCGGCCGGAGTTCGCGGCGACCGCATCACCGACGAGGCGGTGGTGCGCGTCGATCAGGGGCCCGTAGTCGGCGCCCAGGCGGCGAAGGAGCTCCGTAGACCCTTCGA
>JBKJWJ010000008.1:0-3822 GCA_046716905.1 Gaiellaceae bacterium | reverse complement strand
GTACCACTCACACCAGATCGACGCGATCAAGGGGATCGAGACCGTGAAGGCGGTCGGGGCCGAGCAGGCCTTCAGGCGCAGGATGCTGGATCAGTTCACGAGCCTCGCGCGCCGCCTGTTCCGAGCGGATTTCACGATCATGTCGTATGAGGCGGCGACGCAGATCATCAGCTTCGCGTCGTTGATCCTCTTCCTCTGGGTCGGCGCCCTGCGAGTGATCGGCGACGACATGTCGGTCGGGGAGCTCGTCGCCTTCAACGCGCTCGTGCTCTTCGCAAACGGCCCGATCCTCGTCCTCCTGTCCGTCTGGGACGAGATCCAGTTCGGCCAGGTTCTGCTCAACCGATTGAACGACATCGTCGAGCAGGAGCCCGAGCAGGGCCGTGACCGTTCTGCGCTGACGGCCGTCCCGACCCTCGAAGGCCGCGTCGAGCTGAACGACCTGACCTTCCGCTACTCACCGATCTCCCCGCCGATCCTCGACCACGTCTCGCTCGCGGTGGAACCGGGGACGACCGTTGCGATCGTCGGAAGGAGTGGGTCCGGGAAGACGACGTTCGTCCGCTGTCTCTCGGGCCTCCTCGAGCCGACCGAGGGGACAATCCTCTTCGACGGCGTCGACATGCGGACGCTCTCCTACGCCGACCTACGCCGCCAGATCGGCTACGTGCTCCAGGAGAGCTACCTCTTCGACGACTCCATCGCCGCGAACATCGCGTTCGGCGATGAGAAGGCGGATCTCGAACGGGTCGAGTGGGCGGCAAGGGTTGCGAGCGCGCACGAGTTCGTCGCCCGCCTGCCACTCGGCTACGAGACGCGCATCGGGGAGTCGGGGCTCCTGCTCTCGGGCGGCCAGAAGCAACGAATCGCGATTGCCCGCGCCATCTACCAGCAGCCGCCGATCATCGTCTTCGACGAGGCGACGAGCGCCCTCGACACCGAGTCCGAGCGCGCCGTCCAGGCGAACATGGACGAGGTGTTCGACGGGCGGACGTCGTTCGTCATCGCCCACCGCCTGAGCACGATTCGCGACGCGGACCTGATCGTCGTTCTCGAGCGGGGGAGGATCGCCGAGCAGGGTTCCCACGAGGAGCTGATGCGCCGCCAGGGCATCTACTACTACCTCGTGAGCCAGCAGCTGGCCCTCTAGCGGCGCGCCCTGGCTCTATCCTCCGAGCGATGTCTGCAACGGAGGAAGCTGCTAGCACCCACGCCGTGGCGCCTGGAGGACAGGCGCCCGAGGTCTTCCGGTACTACGAGCTCGCGAAGAAGCAGGAGTGGCAGGTCCGGGACATGCCCTGGGGCGAGATCCCGCCCATCCCCGAGACGACCGGCGCGAAGCCGCGGGTGGAGAAGCGCCGGGGAATCTGGCGCTCCGTCATCACCCAGCAGCTCCAGGCCGACTCACTGGCAGTCGAGATGGCCGCGCAGCTCCTCGAGATGGCCCGCCATCACGACGCAAAGCTCTACTACTCGACGATGGCGCAGGACGAGGCGCGTCACGTCGAGGCCTGGCTCCGGCTGATCGGCGAGGCCGGCGGCCCGACCGAGCGAGACCCGTACCTCGACAAGCTCGCGCAGATCTTTCTCGGGCTCGACTCGCTCGAGGAGAAGGTCCTCCTCATGCAGGTGTTCTTCGAGCGGATGATCATCCCGCGCTTCCGATTGATCGCGCGTTCTGCTCCGGGCACCGTGCTCGCGGACCTCTGCAAGCGCCTGACGATCGACGACGGAATCCACCACAGCTCGGGGATGGCCTACGAGCGGGTGCTGCTCCGCTCGGCCTCCAAGCAGACGAAGGATCAGATGATCAAGGGCGCGAGCCGAATGCTCCCGATCTTCGTCGACCACGTCCTCTGGCGGCCGAAGGAGCGGGACTTCATCACGAGCGCGATGCGGGCCCACGACCTGAAACGCGTTCGGGCCGAGGTCGAGGACGGCGTCAAGATCGCCTCGTCGCTGGGCCTCGACGTCCGCGACATCGAGTACGCGATTCCGTCCGCCTAGGATCGCGCTCCATCCCGGGCGTCACCGGGCTGCTCACCCTGCAGGGGGATTGTCGAGAACGCGTCCACGGGCGATACGGACCAAGCCGCCCTATGAGTTACGACGACTACAACGACACGGCTCGCGTCCCGTGGTTGCGAAGCCCGTGGATTTCTCTCGCAATCGCGCTAATCGCGATCGTGGTCGCGATTGCGGCGTTCGTACGCCAGCAGACAGCAATCGACGCGGCGAATGTCGCCCAACTGAAGGCAACGCGGATCGAGCGCGAGCTCGGATTCGTGCACGAGGACAACGACAAGCTCGCCGGACGCGTCAAGTCGACGGAGCGCGAGCTTCGCGTGACAGCGCTCGCCGGCCGTGCGCGGAGCAGCGTCTTCACGATCGCGGCGGGACGGAAGTTCGGCTCCGCGTTCGTCGCCTGGCGAAGCAACGAGGGCACGTTCGTGATCACGGCGAACCACGTCGTCGCGGGCTGGGACGGTCCGGTCACGATTTCGCGGAAGAAGGGAACCTGGGATGGTGAGATCGTCCGCCGCGACAGTCTGAACGATCTGGCGCTCGTCGTCTTCCAAGGCCGCCCCGACGGCGCGCCGCCGCTTTGGCAGAAGCCGCGCCGGCCGAAGCCGAAGGTCGGTGACCGGCTGCTGCTCGTCGGCAGTCCCTACGGCCTGGGCGGCTCGGTCACGACCGGCATCGTCAGCCGCGTGACACGAAAGGCGATCCAGACCGACGCTGCAGCCAACCCGGGGAACTCCGGCGGCCCGGCGATCGACAGGAAAGGTCGAATCGTCGGAGTGCTCGTCGCAGGCGGCGGCGAGAACATCAACTTCGCGATTCGCATCGAGCGCGCCTGCGTCGTCCTGCGCAGGTGCTGAGCGCGCTTACTTCTCTTCGAGCTTCAGCGAGGCTGAGTTGATGCAGTAGCGGAGGCCCGTCGGATGCGGTCCGTCGGGGAAGACGTGGCCCAGGTGGCCACCGCAGTTCGAGCACATGACCTCGGTGCGCCTCATTCCGAAGGTCGAGTCACTTTCTTCCTCGATCGCTTCCTCGGCAGCAGGCGCGGAGAATGCGGGCCAACCGCAGCCGGAGTCGTACTTCGCCTCGGAGGTGAAGAGCTCCGCGCGGCAGGCGGCGCAGTGGTAGGTGCCCGGCTCGAAGACGTGGTCGTACTCGCCCGTGAACGGTGCTTCCGTGCCCTTCTCGCGGAGGATCTTGTACTGCTCCGGCGAGAGTTCGGCGCGCCATTCGGCGTCGGTCTTTTCGATTTTGGACATGGCTCTGTATGAGTTTGCCTACATCCGGTTAGGCCGGGGAGTCATGGGTACGAGAGACCCTCTGTCCAGAAACGAAGGAGGGGGTCTCATGAGTGAGATGACGCGGGAGCGACAGGCTCCGGAAGGAGTCGACGGCGAGCAGTCGACGACCGACCAGGCGAAGGAGAAAGTGCAGGAGGCTGCCGGCCAGGTGCAGCAGCAGGTCGGCCAGAAGGCGCAGGAAGTCCGCGGCCAGGCCTCACAGGGGATCAAGCAGCAGCTCGACTCCCGCTCGACGCAAGCCGGCGAGCAGGTGTCTGCAACAGCCGATGCTCTCCGCAAGGTCGGCGAGCAGCTGAAGCAGGACGGACAGGAAGCCCCGGCCCGATATGCACGCCAGGCGGCTCAGCCCGTCGAGCGTCTCGGCCGCTACCTGACCGACGCCGACGGCGAGCGGATCATCCAGGACGCGGAGCAGTTCGCCCGTCGCCGGCCGTGGGTGACCGCCGTCGGTGGAGTGGCCCTCGGTTTCGTCGTCGCCCGGTTCATCAAGGCCTCGAGC
>JBKJWJ010000007.1:0-5735 GCA_046716905.1 Gaiellaceae bacterium | reverse complement strand
CCGCGGCGCTCGAGCGAGCGGACGAGGCCGTTCCAGAGCTCGACGGCCCGCGACTGGACGAGGCCATCCGCGACTTCGAGCTCCGTGGCTTCTACGAGGGTGTCGAGCGCGGCGCCGCGGAACTGATTCTCGAGCTGCTCCTCGAGCTGCGCTCCCAGCCGGGACTCGATCTCTCCGCGCAGGTCGGCCAGGCTGTCGAACTCGCTCGCCGCTTTGGCGAGCTCGTCGTCGGCCGGCGGGAGCACCTTCTCGTGGAGCTCCTTGACGACCGCGGTGATCTTGGCCTCGGTGCCATCGGGCAGCCGGTAGTCGATCTCGCGCTCGCCGTCGGCTTGCAAGCCGACGAGCCCCTCCTCGAGCTCGGGAAGGAGACGCTGGGAACCCAGCTCGACCACGTAGTCCCGCTGCGCCTCGCCCTCGGAGGAGACGAGATCGACGACGAGCGTGTCTCCCTCGCGAGCCGCGCGGCCGTTCACGGGGGCAAGCTCCGCAACTGACGAGCGAAGGACCTCCAGCTCGGCGTCGATCAGCTCCTCTGGCACGTCGGGGTCAGCGGCGGGAACCTCCAGCACCGTCCAGTCGGGCAGCTCGGGCTTCTCCTGGACACCGACTGTGGCCGTGAACCGAAACGTCGCCTTCTCGGACTCGGGGAGCTCGTAGTCGTACTCCGGCGGCGTCGCCGGCCTGACGGTCGTTCCGCGCAGAGCAGAGCGGAACCAGCCCGTGATGTGGCTCTCGACCGCCTCGGCGTAGAGCCGCTCCTTGCCGACGCGCGCGAGCAGAACAGGCATGGGCACCTTGCCCTTGCGGAATCCCGGGATCTTGAGGCTGCCCGCGAGGTCGGAGGCGGCGTGGTCGATCGCATGCTTGACGTCGCCGCTCGGGACCTCGACGGTCATGCGCACTTTGCTCTCGGGGAGCTCTTCGACCGTTGCCTTCACAGAGCGGCCATTGTGCCAGCACCTCTTCGGGCTGCCGAAGCAGGGGTTTCGATGCGGGCGGGAGGACTCGAACCTCCAAGGGAGTTTCCCCCCAACGGGACCTAAACCCGCCGCGTCTGCCAGTTCCGCCACGCCCGCGGCGGGTTGAAGGATAGAGCGGACGGGTAAGGACGGTGCATGAGCAACCAAGCCGATCGAGAACGTGAGAGCCGCGAGAGCAGCGTCACCAAGTTCGAGGAGATCCGCCAGGCGGACGAGGCCGAGCGCGTCGTAGTCGCGAAGCACCTCAAGGACGAAAAGGACGCCGCCCAGCGGCTCGAAGACGACAAGCAGGCCGAGCCCAAGCCTTAGCCGTGCGCGGGCGGATCCAGGTTTTCGGATGCTCGCCGGGCTGCCTGCTTGCCTCGCTGGTTGCGTCGATCGTCCTGACGATCGTCGTCAACCTGCTGATCCGTGCCTTCTGAACAGTCGAAGAGTGGCCCCGGATGGAATCGAACCATCGCACGCAGGTTCGAAGCCTGCTGCTCTATCCACTGAGCTACGGGGCCGGGTTCGGTCAGAGTAGCGCCCGTGAACGCGGAATCGGCTGTCCGGCGCTGGCGCGACGTGTGGCTCAGGGGATGGCCGGACAAGGACGCCGACGCGATCGTCTCGCTCTACGCGGACGAGGCGACGTTTCGCTCCGAGCCATTCCGTGTGGCGCACAGAGGCGCGGCAGGCGTACGCGAGTACGTGGAATGGGCATTCTCCGAGCAGGACGCCGCGGACGTCTGGTTCGGTCAGCCGATCGTCGACGGCGACCGGGCGACCTGTGAGTACTGGGCGGTGATCTCTTTCGAAAACCGGGACGAGACGATCGCCGGCATCTCGGTGCTTCGCTTCGACCCCGGCGGGCTCGTGATCGAGCAGCGGGACTACTGGAGCGCCAGCGAGGGACGGCAAGAACCGCCCAGAGGCTGGGGTCTCTAGACGCGGTTCGGCGGGACCGCTCCGCGCTCCACGGCGAGGAGGTTGTCCACGAGCACGCGCGTCATCGCGTCACGGGTCGCCTGGGTAGCCGTTCCGAGGTGCGGGGTCATGACGACGTTCTCCAGCCCGAAGAGCTCGTTCGGCACGGCGGGCTCGTGCGCGAAGACGTCCAGCCCGGCTCGTAGGCGGCCGGTGACCAGCTCTGCGACGAGCGCAGCCTCGTCGACGACCTGTCCGCGGGAGGTGTTGACGAGGCACGCTCCGTCTTGCAGCAGCGCCAGCCGGCGGTCGTCGATGAACCCTCGGGTCTGGTCGGTGAGCGGAACGTGGAGCGAGACGATGTCGACTTCCGAGAGGAGCTCTTCGAGAGGCCGGTAGCCCGGGCTCCCGTCGGGCGAGCGGCGGGTGTGAACCACTCGCATGTCGAACCCTTCGGCGCGCCGGGCGACCGCCTGACCGATACTGCCGAGGCCGACGATGCCGAGGGTCGCGCCACTCACCTCGTCGCCCTTCAGCGGCTCGTCGGCCCAGCTGCTCCCCCACCGTCCCGACCGCACGACTCGGTCGCCGGCGGCGATGCGCCTGCAAACGGCGAGGATCAGGCCGAACGTGAGATCGGCAGTAGCGGAAGCGGTGGCCCCGGGCGTGTTCGTGACGAGGACGCCGCGCTCACCGCACGCCTCGATGTCCACGAGGTCGTAGCCCGCGCCGTAGTTCGCGACGACGCGGAGGTTCGGGAGGGAATCCAGCGTCTTCGCGTCGACCCGCTCGGCCACGACGGCGAGCGCGTCGACGTCCGGCCGAACCTCGAGCACGTCGTCGTCCCGGTACTCGACGTCCACGAGCTCGTCCCACGAGGGCCCTGGAAACCGGCGTGAGGCGAGGACTTTCAGAGGTGGCGGACGGGACTCGAACCCGCGACCACCGGGACCACAACCCGGGGCTCTACCAACTGAGCTACCGCCACCGCACTAGGACGAGGATAGCGGGGTCTCGTCGAGGTTCTCGCGCAACTCGACAACGCTCTCGAACGCCGCGCACCACGCAAGCGCGTACAGATAGTTCGCGTCGACGAGCGTCCGTCGACATCCAGTAGGCGGCCGGTAGCACTACGCGCCCGGGAGGATTCGAACCTCCGACCGGCGGATTAGAAGTCCGCTGCTCTTCCACTGAGCTACGGGCGCCTGCCCGAAGCGTAGCGTCGTGCGGAGCTAGCGCCTGGCGCCGAAGTCGGCTGTGATGATCGTGACCCGGCGGCCTCTGTACTCGCCGCCGGCGTTCGCGAAGTGCACGGCGCCGATCCCGACCTCGCGCCAGTCGCGCGAGAGAATGTTGACGCGGTGCGGAGGGCTGTTCATCCACTCACGCACGGCGAAGGCCGCGTCGTAGGTATCAGTGCCCCAGAGAAGGTTCTCGCCGACGGTCCAGGAGCGGAACCCGCGCGAGGGATAGAAGCGCTCGATTCGGCGCCAGAACGCCGTGCCGCTGATGGAGTCGTGCTCGAAGTAGCCGCGGCGGCCCATATCGCGCGAATGGAAGAGGGACGCTGCTCGGAGGCGCTGGTTCGCATGGAGCGGATGCAGACCGTGCGAGCGCCGAATCTGGTTCATCCGGTCGATGATCGAGTCCTCGAGAACGGCCATCGCAGACTGCGCACGACTTCGCTGTGGCGCGGCCTTGCGTGCAGGTGCGGCGACCGTGCCGGCGTTGACGCTGACCTTGAACTGGGCCCGAACGAGCGTTTCGACGCTATCGGCCACGGCTGCGTCACCGGCGCCGATGGCGAACGACGAGGCCAGCGCGACCGCACAAAGAACAGCAGCAAGACCCCTCCACATGCCTTCGACATCGGCGGGGATACCTCGAATGGACTCCCCCTACCGAGGGATTCGGCGTACTCCTAAACGGGTTCCGGCTCGCGGCCCGCCCGCTCACGGCGCGTCTGGAGCCAGGCGAGGATCAGCACCTGGATCGTCCCGGCTACGGGGATGGCGGCGAGGGCGCCGAGAACGCCGGCAATCTTGGCGCCGATCAGCACCGAAATGAGGATGGCGAGAGGCGAGAGCTGGACGGTGCGGCTGTACACGACTGGCTGAAGGACGTGGTTCTCGAGCTGCTGGTAGAGGACGAAGAAGAGGAGCACGACGATGCCGGCCGGCACCGAGCTCAGGAAGGCGATGGTGCTGACGAGAATCGCGGCGAGCGTGGCCCCTGCGAGCGGGATGAGATCCAGGATCGCGACCAGGAGGCCGAGCGCGAACGCATAGGGCACGTCCATGATCAGCAGCACGATGGTCGAGCAGATTCCGGCGATGAGGCTGATCAGCAGGTTGCCCGTCACGTAGCCGCCGACCGTTCGGTAGATCTGGTCGCCGATGTCGCGCCACTTCCGTTGTGACCCCTCGGACATGAGGCCGTAGAAGCGCTCCATCCACTTCGGCCCCTCGAGGAGCATGAAGAACGTGAGGAACGCGATCGTGACGACGGCGACGATGAACGTCAACACGCCTTCGGTCACCGCGATCGCCGTCCCGGAGAGACCCAGCAGCCCGGCGGCGCCGCCGTCCTTCACCGACGCACGCACTCGTTCCTCGAGGTTGTAGCGCTCGGAAAGCTCCCCGAGCGGCCCGCGTCCCGCGGAGACGTCGCGCACGTAGTCCGGAAGGCTGTCCGCGAAGCCCTTCGCCTCGTCGACGAGCGTCGGGATGAACAACGTCCCGGCGCCCACCATGACCCCGATCACGAGCAGGAATGTGACCGCAGCGGCAAATCCACGCTTGCGCAGGCCACGTCGTTGCAGCAGCTCGACCAACGGATTCAGCGCGAGCGTGAGGAAGATCGCGACGAGGATCCAGGTCAGCACCTGGCGCGAAAGCCAGGTGAGGTAGAGGAGAAGGAGAAACCCGAACGTGAGCCCGAGCACGGCGAAGACACTCGTCGGGCGGAAGCGGACGATCCGCTCGTCGGGCATCACGCCGCTCAGTGTTGCGTGAGGATCGGACGTTTTGGCGCCCGCGCATGGTGAAATGACATCTGCATGACCCTGAGAGCCCAGGCGATCGAGCAACCGGCCGCGCTTCCCGACGGTCGGCAAGTCGTCGTCCGCGTCGGAATCCCGGAAGACCCCTACTTACCGAGGAGGGAGATCGAGACGGTTGCGATCGAGCTGATCGAGGACGGCGAGGTGTCCGCGACCGTCAACACACTCCTCAGGCCGGAACACGAGAATGAGGCACGGGAGCTCGTGCGCGAGGTCGCGGCCCGCCTCGAGTCCGGCGATCTCGAACCGACAGCAGGCGCGCTCGAGCCGCTGGCTGACAGGATCTCCTCGTGACCAGCGCGACTCTTCACACGAGCGAAGGCGCCATTGAGCTCGAGCTGTATCCGGACGACGCCCCGAAGACCGTCGAGAACTTCGTCAAGCTCGCCACCGACGGTTTCTATGACGGCGTCATCTTCCACCGGGTGATTCCCGACTTCATGATCCAGGGCGGCGACCCGACGGGAACCGGAATGGGCGGCCCGGGCTACGAGTTCGAGGACGAGTTCAACGAGCATCCCGTGGCGCGCGGAGCCCTGGCGATGGCGAACGCCGGCCCGAACACGAACGGCAGCCAATTCTTCATCGTCACCGCCGGCGCCACTCCCTGGCTCGACGGCAAGCACACGGTCTTCGGCAAGGTCACGTCCGGGATGGACGTCGTCGACCGGATCTCCGCGGCCGACCGGGACGACAACGACCGGCCGAGCACACCGATCACGATCGAGCGCGTGGAGCTGCCGGACTAAGACCCGGCGCGTCGAGTATCTCGCGCACCTTGAGCG
>JBKJWJ010000006.1:0-17458 GCA_046716905.1 Gaiellaceae bacterium | reverse complement strand
CGTCATCCCGTTCCCGGTCAACGAGCCGGAGCTGTGGGCGGCATACGTCCCTGTCGGGGTGACGCAGTACATGCGGCTCTTCTCGGACTGGGGAGGGACGAAGCTCGGCCGGATGCGCGACGCCGGCTACGAGGTGATCGTCCTCGACGAGGGTGCGGAGAAGCAGGTATCGGGCGCCGACGTCCGCGAGGCGCTGCGCGGTGGCGGAGACTGGGAGGTGCTGGTGCCTCCCGGAGTGGCACGGGTCATCCGATCCCTGAACCCAGTAGCCGTCTAGCCTCCGCCTCGTGTATCCGATCGTCGTCGTCCTGCTGGACGGGCTGGGAGACCGCGCGCATGCAAGCCTCGGCGGGCGCACCGCCAACGAGGCTGCGGCGACGCCGAACCTCGACGCCTTGGCGGCGGCAGGCTCGTGCGGGGTGCTCTACGCAGTCGGGCCTGGGCGCGCACCGTCGAGCGAGGTCGCGCACTGGTCGATGTTCGGCTACCGGCCGGAGGAGTTCCCGGGCCGGGCCGTGCTCGAGGCGCTCGGCGCCGGGCAGGAGGTGGATCCTGACGACGTCTTCGCCTTCGCTGCTCTGCGGCCCGCCGCGGAACGGGACGGCGCGCTCTGGCTGACCGGTCGACCTGGGGAGGACGACGAGGTTGCTGTGCTCGTCGACCGCTGCGCCGACATCGAGGTCGGCGGGCTGCGATTTCGGCTGGCTCACCTCGGTCGCGGAGAGGCGATCCTTCGCGTGTCGGGAGGGGCGGACGATCGCGTGACCGACTCGGACGCGTTCTTTCGAGACAGGTATCCGATCTTGCGCCCGCAACCCGTTACCCCGGACGCCGAGCGGACCGCCCGAGCGGCCGAGGAGTGGACGGACACAGTGCGCGAACGCCTCACCGGCGAGCGCTTCAACGTGATCACGCTCAAGTGGTGGGGCCGGGCACGGCCGGCGCCGAGCTTCGAGGAACGCCACGGAATCAGTGGCACCTTCATCGCCGCGTCCAGGTTCATGCACGGCCTCGCACGCGCCGTCGGGCTCGAGGCCGTCGAGGCCGGGGAAACCGATGACCCCACGGCCGACCTGAGCAGGCGCGTCAGGCTGATCCACGAGCGGCTCGACGCGGGAGACACGTTCACGTTCGTGCACATCAAGGCTGCCGACGAGGCGGGCCACACGAAGGACCCGGCGATCAAGCAGCGGACGATCGAGGCGCTCGACGCCGCCCTCGGAGAACTGCCGACCGATCGAGCCGTCGTCTGCGTCACCGGCGACCATGCGACCCCCGCCTATCCGGAGGTGATCCACTCCGGCGATCCTGTCCCGCTGATCCTCGCCGGTCCCGGTGTGCGCGCTGACGGAGTGAGGTCGTTCGGAGAGCTCGACTGCGCCGCGGGCATCCTCGGGCACCTGCGCGGCGCCGACCTCATGCCTGTCCTCCTGAATGCGGCCGACAGGCCGCTCTTCCTCGGCTCGCGCCCGACCCCGTTCTCCGGCGCCGACGGTTACCCGTCGATCCTGGAGCCGCTTCGCCCGTGAGGGTCGTGGAGGGACACATCCCGTTCCGCGGGTTCAAGACCTGGTACCGGGACGTCGGGCCCGAGGACAGCACCCCGCTCGTCTGCCTCCACGGCGGACCGGGTTCCACGCATCACTACTTCCAGCCCCTGGAAGAGCTGGCCGAGACAGGCCGGCGGCTCGTGGTCTACGACCAGCTCGGGTGCGGCAACTCCGACCGGCCCGACGACTCGGAGCTCTGGACTGTCGACCTCTTCGTGGACGAGCTGCGAACGCTGCGCGATGCCCTCGGCCTCGACCGGATCCACCTCCTCGGCACCTCCTGGGGCTCGATGCTCGCGCTCGAGTACGCGTTGACTCAGCCCGAGGGCCTCCTGAGCCTCGAGCTCAATTCTCCGCCGACGGCGACGGAGACCTGGGAGGCAGAAGCCGCCCGCCTGCGGGACGAGCTCCCCGAGCACCATCGCCGGGCGCTCGCCGAGCACGAGGCGGCGGGCACCACCGATCACCCGGACTACGTGGCAGCCGAGGACGAGTTCTGGCGCCGCCATATCTGCCGGCTGGATCCGCCGCCCGACTTCGTCCAACGCGGCCGTACCGAGAGGGGCAAGCAGGTCTACGCCACGCTCTGGGGGGTTGCCGAGTGGAACGCGAACGGCAGGCTGCGCGACTGGGACGTCCGCGACCGCCTCCGTGAGATCCAGGTTCCGACGCTCGTCACCTCCGGCCGGTACGACGAGTGCTCGCCGGCCCTCGCGGAGGACGCCGAGCGCGGGGTCCCCGGCGCGGAGCGTGTCCTCTTCGAGTCGAGCTCCCACATGGCGTTCGTGGAGGAACCGGTGCGTTTTCGCGAAGTGCTCACGGACTTTCTCGATCGCGCGGAGGCAGGTTGACGCCGAGACGCTTCCGCCTGCTGGCCTCGGCGACGGTTCTCTCCCTCTACGCGATCATCATCACGGGCTCGCTCGTCCGGCTCACCGGCTCGGGCCTGGGCTGCGAGGGGTGGCCGGGCTGCGAGGAGGGCGCGTTCTTCCCCGCCGCCGACTCCCATGCCTTCATCGAGTTCGGGAACCGCGTCTTCGGGATCTTCCCGATCACGTTCTCGATCGTGACCGCCTGGGCGGCGCGGAAGCTTCCGCGGTGGCTCTTTCTCACCGCGCTGGGGGTCGCGTTCCTCACCCTTGCCGAGGCGCCGCTCGGCCTGGCGACGATCCGCTACGACCTACCGCCGGAAATGGTCTCGGTGCATTTCCTCGTGGCGCTCCTCGCGCTGGCCGGCGCAATCGTCGTTCTCGTCGAGGCGATCGGACGAGAGCGCGGAGCGGCGAGCATCGACTTTCCCCGTGAGCTTCGAGTCGGCGGAGTCGTGCTTGCCCTGGCTTGCCTGGGGCTCGTCGTCACCGGCACACTCGTCACGGGTGCAGGCCCGCATTCGGGCGATCCGGACGTGATCCACCGGCTCTGGTCGCTGCCGGATGCGCTCTACGTCCACGTCCGGATCACGGCGGTCTTCGGGTGCGTCTTCCTCTTCGTGCTCGGCTATCTCGTTGCCCGCCGCGGCCTCTCGACCCGGCTCTTCCGGTTCTCGCTCCTGCTCCTCGGCGTCTTGATCGTGCAGATGGCCGTGGGTGAGTTGCAGTGGCGACTAGAGCTTCCGTGGGGGATCGTCGCCTTCCACGTGGCCCTTGCGGCGGCCGTCTGGACGCTCACGGTCGCCCTTGCCGCGATGCTCTGGCGGCCACCGAGGTGGCTCTCGGGCAACCCCGGGTAAGGTGAACCGATGGCCGACGAGCTCCGTATTTCGACCAAGCCTGAACTCGACCGGCCCGTTCTGATTGCGGCCTTTCGGGGGTGGAACGATGGTGGACAGGGCGCCTCGCTCGCCGCCGGTTATCTCGCCCGGTTGTGGGACGCGGAGCAGATCGCGGAGGTCGATCCTGAGGGCTTCTTCGACTTCCAGGCGACGAGGCCGCACGTGAAGCTCGTCGACGGGATCACGCGCCAGATCGACTGGCCGGAGACCGTCTTCTACGAGGCGCACGCGGAAGGGCTGGACCGCGATGTCGTGCTCCTGCTCGGCATCGAGCCGAATCTCCGCTGGCGGTCGTTCGGCGATCTCATCGCCGGGTTCGCCGAGGAGCTCGGCGTCGAGCTCGTGATCACCCTTGGCTCGCTGCTCGCGGACATTCCGCACACCCGGCCGAGCCCGGTGACGGGGAGCGCAAGCGACGAGGAGCTGGTGGAGCGGCTCGGGCTTCAGGCTTCCCGCTACGAAGGGCCGACGGGGATCGTCGGCGTGCTCCACGACGCCTGCAAGAAGCGGGGCCTCTCGTCCGCCAGTCTCTGGGCGGCCGTCCCGCACTACGTCTCCCTGACTCCGAGTCCGCGTGCCGCCCTCGCGCTCTGCGAGCGGCTCGGCGACATGCTGAGCGTCGAGATTGACGTGGATGAGCTGAACGAGGCAGCCGAGGGCTATGCAGAGCAGGTGAGCCGCGCCGTGGCGGCCGACTCCGACACGCAGTCGTATGTCGAGGATCTAGAGCGCCGCGCGGACGAATTCGACGAGGACGACATCCCCTCGGGCGAGGCACTCGCCGCCGAGCTCACGCGATTCCTTCGCGAGCGGGATCGCAAGGACGGCGAGCCCGACGCGGCCACCGACCAGTAGCTAGCCGGCTGCGAGCTCGGGCTTGGCCTCTGGTACGGGCTCGGCGCTCGGCTCGGCCCCGTTCTGACTCTGAGCCTGTGGCTGCTTGGCCTGGCCACCCTTCTTCTTGCGGCGGCGGCGCCGTCGTGATCGTGCCTGCAGCTTGGGCTGGGGGAGGTTCTCGGCGAGTGCGGCGGCGACCTCCTCAACCGTCCCGAGGCTCTCCCGCGCCGTGTCGATCGAGCGTGTCGCCCGCGGCGTATAGCCGTCGGCTGACGCGAGCAGCGCGGCGCCAACAGCGATCGGGACCTCGCCGGCCGTCTTCACAAGCTTGTTGGCGTTCTCCTCGTGCCGGTTCCCGCGCGAGTTCGCGAGCGCTCCGAGCAGGCGCTTCGCTTCCGGATACTCGGTGCTCGCACGCCGGTCCTGGATCTTCCGCGTCGCGCGAGCGAGCTTCCACGTCCAGCGCCAGAGAATCTGTTCCGGGGCATCGGCTTTGCCCTCCGCGAGCCCGCGCAGGATGATGCGGACGCCCTGCGCCCGGTCTTTCTCCCACGTCGGCGCCTGGGTCACGAGGGTGACGAGATCGTCGAAGCTTGCGCGGTCGACGACCATGGAGACGCGATCTGCCAGCGCGGTGATCCGCAGCCGCCGGTTCGGGTTCTCGGCGGCGCAGGTGAACAGGAACTGCTCGAGACAGCCGCGGCTCGCGCGTCCGTCGGTCAGCTTCGTCACGAACTCGACTCGCTCCTCGAAGCGAACCTGGCGCCCTGCGATCTGCGCCCAGAACCGCTGCTCGTCCTCGTCCAGGTAGCGCGGGTCGACGCGCTGCCACTCCCGACTGATCACGCCGAGTCGGCGCTTGACGTCCGGCGTGACCGGGACGAGCCACGGGGCCGGCGAGAGCTTGCGGCGCGCGCGACGCTGAGGCCGGCGGCGTGGCGCCGGCGTGACCCGGGCTCCCTCGCGATAGAAGTCCGCGTCGAGCAGGCTGTGGAGCGAGACCACACGCTCGCTGTGCGTGGCGCCCTTGGGCGTGAAGTCGACGACGATGCCGGCTTCCTTGCGAGGGTGCATCCGCATGATCCGGCCGATCCGCTGCTGGTAGACCCGGCGGCTGGCGGTCGGCGCGAGGTGCATGCAGACCGTCGCTCGCGGTGAGTTCCACCCTTCGGCGAGCAGCATCGCGTTGATGAGGATGTCGATCTCGCCTCGCTCGTAGGCTGCGAGGATCTCGGCGAGCTTCACGGGCGGCGTGCGGCCGCTGACCGCCTCGGCCTTGAGGCCGTTGGCGCGGAACTCGCGCGCGAGGTTGTACGCGTGCTCGACGCCGGCTGCGTAGACGATTCCCGGAGTCGAGTCGAAGCGGTCGCGGTACAGGCTCGCCGCGGCCTGGTTCAGGGCCTGGTGGTCGAGCACCTCGGCGAGGGCGCGCTCCTCGAAGTCGCCGCCGACGATCGGGACCGAGTTGATTGCGGCCGCGGGAGGCACGCGAAGACAGCGGAGCGGAGCGATGAGGCCACGGCGCGCGGCGTCCTGAAGCGGAAGGTCGTCGACCGACGCGGGAAAGACGTCCGAGACCTGCTTGGCGATCAGCTGCTCGGTCGCCGTCATCCCGATGTAGACGGGCTCGGTATAGCTCCTGATCGCCGCGCTCGTCTTCTCTCCGAGGGCGGTGTGCGCCTCGTCGCAGATGACGAGCTGGTACGCGTTCTTCTCGAGGTCGTTGACGTGCCGCGCGAACCAGGCGTAGGTCTGCACGGTGATCAGATCCGGCCGGGGTGCCTTTTTCCCCTTGTCGACCGCAGGCTTGAGGCGATCGCCGTACCCCTCGGCCTTGAGCTCCCGGTCGAACTGCGAGACGAGTAGGCGGCGGTGGGTGAGGATCAGAACGCCCTCGGTGCGCGCAGCCTCGACGAACCCGGCGGCGGCGATGGTCTTTCCCGAGGCGGTCGGGTGACGGAAGCGGTAGCGCCGCTCCGCGCCCGGATCCTCGTCGGGCAAAGGCGGCAGCGGCTCGATGTCGGCCTCTGCGTCGACCTCGAAGTAGTCCTCCTCGTCCTCGAGCTCCTCGATCTCCTCGAGCTTGCCGTTGCCGTTCGGCTCGACCACCTTCTGGTTCGCGGCGATCAGCTCCGTGAGCATGCCGGCGAGCGCGTCGATCTGATGCCGCCGCAGCTCGGTGCCGGACTTCAGGCGCGGCGGCCGCTCGCTGAGCACCCGCTCGAGTCCGAGCATGAGCGCGAAGCGGACTTTCCACTCGGGGGAAGGCACGGCGACGCCCGCCTCGATCTCGCTGAGGGCGTCGTCGAAGGCCCTACGCCTCGCCGTGCCGGGCGCGAGAACCGTTCCCGGATCTTCGTCGGCATGGAGGAACGGTTCGCCGGCCCAATCCTGGGCCCGGCGGGCGTCCTCGGCGAGGGCGTTCGTCGCCTCTGTAGATGGGTTGGGATGCTCGACGGCCTCTTGCACCATGCGCGGCAGTGTCATGTGCCGCAAGACCTCCAAGGAAAATTGCGCTCGCCCAAGTCCCCGGGGCGATGCGCTTGGCAGGAGTGTAGCGGAGTTACGAGGAGGGTTTGGCGGAAAGCTCGCAGTCTGGCGGCACAGGCCGATATTTCGCCAAAACCTCCTGAATCAGAAACCGCAGGCGGCGCCGTCTTGCGCGAGATACGTGACGACCGCGTAAACGCTGAGCGCCAGGGCTGAGACGGCGCCGAGGGCCCGGGGAAAGGCTCGATAGCGCGGAACCGCGGTCACCATCAGCAGGGCGGACACCGCCAGCCCGAGCCCGGCGATGCCTCCGACGGCGACCAGCTCGGCGATCCGCGTCTCGATGCAGCCGGTCCGCGAGGCGGCGACGGCAGTGAAGGAGAGTGTCGATGCGAGCCCAGCCAGGCCGATGAGGGCCCAGACGGGCAGAAACGCGGCCGCACGGGCGCGGGAGCTCATGCGTACTCTATCGGCGGGACGAGCCTCAGGCTGGAGCGGGCGCGCGAAGCATCCCGACCTGCTCCAGGTACTTCGAGATCCCGCCGAGGAAGAACGGCCAGCCCGCACCGAGGAGCAGGGCGGTGTCGATGTCCTTCGTGCTTCCGACGACCCCCTCGTCGAGCATGTGGTTGATCTCGTCGGCGATCGCCTCGAGGGCGGCCTGCTGGATCTCCTCAACGGTCCGGCGGTTGTCACCCCGGACGGCGATCTCGTCCCGGCCGTCGGCGTAGTTCGCGAGTGTCTCCGACAGCGGATAGCGGTCGGGGTAGGCCTCGTTGAGCGTGTGGAGGACGTGATTTGCGACGCGAGGGCCGACCATCTGAAGGAGCACGGACGGCGCCATCGGCATGCCGAGCCGGAGGATCGCGGCGTCCGTCTCCTCGACGGTGTTGCCCTGCTCGAGGGCCTCCATCAGCACCGTCGTCATCCGGATCATGATGCGGTTGACGACGAATGCCGGAGCGTCCTTGACGAGCACCGGGCGCTTCCGCAGCTCTTTCGCGGTCTCCCACGCGGTGGAGAGCGTGGCGTCGTCCGTCTCCGGCGTCCTGATGATCTCCACGAGTGGCAGCACGGCGACGGGGTTGAAGAAGTGGAGGCCAACGACCCGCTCTGGATGGTCGAGCTGGGAGGCTATTTCTGCGATCGAAAGGGAGGACGTGTTCGTGGCGAGGACGGTCTCCGGCGAGACGACGGCCTCGACCTCGGCGAAGACCTGCTGCTTCACCGACAGCTCCTCGAACACGGCCTCGAGCACGAGGTCGCAGTCGCCGAAGTGGTCGTAGCTCGTTCCCCCTTCGACGAGCGACGCGAGGAACCGAGCCTTGCCTTCGTCGTAGCGTCCTTTCTGCACTTGCGCTTCGAGGTCGGCGTGGATGGACGCGACCGCCTGCTCGACGATCTCTTGATCCAGGTCGCGAATTGCGATCGGCACTTCGAGCCGGCGGAGGAAGAGCGTGGCGAGCTGGCTCGCCATCAGGCCGGCGCCGACGATGCCGACCTTTCTGACCGGTCGGCCCTCTGCGTCCGGCTTGCCCACGTCCTTCTTGGCGCGTCGCTCGACGAGATCGAAGGAGTAGAGGGACGCCTGGGCCTGGCGGCCGGGCAGGAGTTCGGCGATCGCGTCCTCCTCGGCGGCGTAGCCCTCCTCGATCGTCCACTTGGTCGCGCCTTCGATCAGGTCGAGGGCGACGTACGGAGCCGGCGCGGCCCCGTGCAGTGTGTCGTCCAGCTGTCGCCTGACCTTCGCGATCGCGTCTGCGCTGGGCGGGTTCGAGGGACTGTCCCTCGGGCTGGGCTCATGCGGCCGGGTCCTTCCCACCAAGAAGGCGATGGAATCGTCGAGGAACTCCGTAGGTTCCAGCACCGCGTCGACAAGGCCCATACTTTCTGCCTCGGCACCGGTGAGCATCCGGTTTTGGCGTAGGGGATTCGTGACGATGAAGCGAAGAGCGGCGTCCACTCCGGCGATCCTCGGAACGAGCTGCGTGCCGCCCCACGCGGGAAAGAGGCCCAGGAAGACCTCGGGGCAGGCGAAGTGGCGCACCGAGGCCGCGATCGTCCGGTAGTCGCAGTGGAGGGCGATCTCGACTCCGCCGCCGAGACACGCGCCGTTGACGGCCGCGAGGGTCGGAAACGGCAGGCCCGCGATCCGCCCGAAGAGCTCGTGACCGGCCTTGCTCCCGCGGCGGGCTGTGTCCGGGTCGACCCCGTGGAACTGATTGATGTCGGCGCCGGCGCAGAAGACGAACGGCTTGCCGGTCAGCACCATCCCGGCCCAGTCCCCGCTCTCGAGCTCGTCGAGCCGGGCGCCCAGCGAAGCCATTGCTTCCGGCCCGAACGTGTTCGGCCGCTGCCAGTCCTCGCCGTTGTCGATCGTGAGCAGGGCGAACGTCCCCGCCTCGGTCTCCACCCGGGCGAGCTTGAACTCCGTTGGGGCGCTCAAACCCGCTCCCAGAGCAGCGCCGCGCCCATGCCCATGCCGACGCAGAGCGCGGTGAGCCCGTACTGCACGTCCGGCCGCTCGCGCATCCCGTAGGCGAGCTGCGCAAGGAGCCGGACCCCGGTGGCCGCGAGTGGATGCCCACAGGCAATCGCCCCGCCGTAGGGATTGAGCCGAGGGTCTTCGGGCGAGACGCCCAGGCCGTCGCACCAGCTCAAGACCTGCACCGCGAACGGCTCGTTCAGCTCGAAGAGCCCGACATCGTCGATCGAGACCCCCGCCTGCTCGAGCACACGCTTCGTTGCAGGGATCGGCCCGATGCCCATCAGCTCCGGCTCGACACCCGAGAAGGCAAAGCCGACGAGTCGCATCCGGGCCTCGAGCCCGAGCTCCGCAGCGGCTTGCTCCGATGCGAGCAGGCACGCCGTCGCCCCATCCGTCAGGCCGGCCGAGTTCCCAGCCGTGACCCGCCCGCCCACGCGAAAGGGTGTCGGCAGGTCGGCCAGGCCCTCGAGCGACGTATCCGGACGCAGGAACTGATCTCGATCGGCCATCTGCCAGCCGTCGTCGGTGAAGACCGACATGGGGACGACCGTCTCGCGCATGACCCCGTTCGCCCATGCTTCCGTCGCGCGCCGCTGCGACTCGACTGCGAACCGGTCGGCTGCATCCTTCGTCAGCTGGGGGAAGCGATCGTGGAGATTCTCCGCGGTCGAGCCCATGTTCACGGCCGAGTCGTCCACCAGGCGCTCGGCGACGAAGCGCGGGTTGAAGTCGACCTCGGCTCCCATCGGGTGATGCCCCATGTGCTCGACGCCGCCGGCGACGACGACGTCGGCGGCGCCCATCGCGATCTCTCCCGCCCCAGAAGTCACTGCAGTCAAGGCGCCGGCGCACATCCGGTCGAGCGCGAAGCCTGGAACGGTCTGGGGAATTCCGGCGAGCAAGGCCACGTCCCGTCCCATCGTCAGCCCCTGGTCGCCGACCTGCGCCGTCGCCGCGAAGATCACGTCGCCGATGCGCTCGGGCGGAAGCCCGGGATTCCTGCGGAGCAACTCCCGTACGACCTTGACCGCCATGTCGTCGGCCCTCGTCTTCCAGAAGAACCCCTTCGGGCCCGCGCGGCCGAACGCGGTCCGCAGACCGTCCACGTAGACAACCTCACGTAGCTCGCGCGCCACGCAGTGACAATAGCCCCGTGAAGGAGGACTGGAGCGCGCACCTGGAGCGGGAAGAGACCCGTTACCGCGATGGCGAGGCGCGGCTCTCCGACGACGCTGACGAGCGCCAGCGCCAGCTCACGCGGCTGGGAAACGCTGCGGGCGGAGCGGGCCTCGGCCTGCTCATGGCCGGGCGTACCGCCGACGCCGCGGAATGGTTCGACCGGGCGGCGCAGCGCTATCGCGAGAGCTATGCCCTCGCACCGCCGGGGAGCTGGGGCCGCCCGATCGGCGCGCTCAAGTCGCGGATCCTGGCCGGCGACTGGTCGGGAGCAGAGGACGCCGCGCGTTGGGCGCTCGACGAGGGCGCGGCCGAAGCCGAGTCGCCCATCGGCCGCTACGCAGGCGCGCTCGCGCTGCTCACCCTCGGCCGGTACGAAGACGCACGGCCGGTCGCAACCTCACTCCGCGAACGCGACGACTTTCCGCCGGCCGTGGCCGATGCGCTCGCCACGCTCGCGGCCGAAGACCCACTCGGCTACACCTACGCTATCGAAGCCGTCCTCGAGTCCTTCGAGCAGCGAGACGAGTATCTGGAAGACATGCCCGTTGCAGACACGGTGATCGTCCTGCAGGCCCTCGCAGCTAAAAGAAACATGGCCGCAGACCTCGGAAACTCCCCGCTACTCCCAAACTGCCGCCGCGAAACGGGAAGGTGCGGCGCTAGCCGCTCCGAGGCTGAGGGTGCATGATCGCCGTGATCACGAGCTGATCCGCGTTCTCGTCCTCGATCTCCTCGAAGCGCGGGACGAGCTCCGACAGCACCTCGAGCGCCTTCTCCGGCTCCAACCGAACGGTGACGCGGACGAAGCGGAACTTGCCCTCCGACCCGTGCTCGACCTGCGCCCGCTGGAGGTCGTCCATGACCGCGGTGTGGAGGCTCGACGAGCCCTGTGACACGAGCTCGGAAGCGACTTTGAGTGTCTTGGCCGCCGACCGGTACGGCTTTTCCCGTCCCTTGTCGCTCGGCACCTGCTTGATCAGTTCGGCGCGGAGCAGCATTCGCACGTGGAAGTGGAGATGGCCGGGGTCGACGCCGAGCTTCTGCGCCAACTCGCGGTTCGACATCGCCTCGTCCGTCTCGCCGAGCGCCTCGAGCACGCGCAGGCGAAGCGGATGGCCGAGCGCCTTGAGCTGGTCTGGACGGTCGATCGTGAGCACTTCGGGAATCTGATCGCGTTCGGGGGTCGCCATGTGAGAACCCTATATATACGACTACCCCGAATGTTGTCTAGTTAGGCAGATGACCGGCGGCCGCGGGATCGAGGAGGACGATGGTCGTTCCCGACGCCGAGCGGACGAGGCTTGCGGGCGTCGAGGGATCCGGTTCGCCGGCGAACGCGCGGGCGACGGCGGGTGCCTTCTCCTCGCCTGCGACGAGGAAGACGAGCGTCTCCGCGGCGTTGAGCACGGGGACCGTGAGCGTCACCCGGTCGACGTCCGCGCGCTGAACCGCGACCGCCCGCCGAAGCAGCTCGTCGACGGCAGGATCGTTTGGAAAGAGCGATGCGGTGTGCCCGTCAGGCCCGATCCCGAGGAGGACGAGGTCGAAGGCGACCCCCTTGAGCTCGGCTTCGTAAGCCTCGGCAGCCTCTTTCGGCGCCAGCTCGCCCCGAATCCGGTGCTCGATCGCGACGCCCCTGTCGAGCCGGTCGAGGAAGCTCTCACGGACGAGGCGGTAATTCGAGCGCTCGTCGTCGGGAGGAACGCACCGCTCGTCGGCCCACCAGAGCTCGACCCGGCTCCAGTCGGCGACAAGGCGTGCGGCTGCTTCGTACGCGGGCCTCGGCGTGGACCCGCCCGAGAGCGCAACGTGGCCTCCACGCACCGCCGTTCGGGCCAGTAGTTCGGCCGCGGCGTTGGTCGCAGCCTCGGCGCTCGCCGCGAGGCGGATCTCGACGTCCAACAGGAGTTACTCCTCGCCGGCTGCGAGCTCCCGGCCGCGCTCCATCGCCGCCTGGATCGCGTTCAGGAATGCGGCGCGCACGCCGGCCTGCTCCAGCTCCCGGATCGCGCGGATCGTCGTTCCTCCCGGTGAGGTGACCATCTCGCGGAGCTCGACGGGGTGCATTTTCTCGTCGCGGAGGAGCTTTGCCGTCCCGAACATCGTCTGGACGACCAACTCGGTCGTGTCCTCACGAGACAGTCCGAGGAGGATCCCCGCCTCGATCATCGATTCGGCGAGGAGCGCAAAGTACGCCGGCCCCGAGCCGGAGACCGCGGTCACGGCGTTCATGTGCTTCTCCGGCACGCGGACGACGCGGCCGACGTGGAGTAGCACTTCCTCGGCTGCCGCGAGATGCTCCTCGCCGGCATGCGCGCCCGCGCAGAGACCCGCCACCCCCTCGTGGACGGTGGACGGCGTGTTCGGCATCGCCCGCAAAACCGGCACTCCGGCGGAGACTCGTTCCTCGATTACGGAAGTCGGCACCGCCGCTGCGATCGAGAGGACGGCCTGGTCCGGGGAGAGGATCCCGCCGATCTCACCGAGCAGCACGTCGAAGTCCTGCGGTTTGACGGCGATCACGACCATGCCCGCTCCGGCCACGGCCTCGGCGTTCGACGTGGTGACCTCGATGCCATGACGCTCGCGGAGCTCTTCCGCCCGTTCCTCCCGCCGGACGGTGGCGATGATCTCGCTCGGCTTGCGCCGGTTGCTGCTCAAGAGTCCAGAGAGGAGCGCCTCGCCGATCTTCCCGGCGCCGAGAATTGCGATCCGCCGGGGGTCGACCGACATGTCGTGAGTCTACGAGCTAGGCGGCGGCGAGCTGCGTCGCGATCGCGGCCATCTGCGCCAGGCGGGTCGCATCGAGCTGGCCGTCCCCGTCCACCGCCGACGCCTCGAGCGTGAACGCGCCCGTGTAGCCGCGCTGCTCGACCCCGGAGAGGAAGCCCTGGAGGTCGAGCGAGCCCTCGCCCGGCAGCAGGTACCGCCGCCTCCCGTCGCGCCAGAGGCGGCCGTCGAAGTCCTTGATGTGGACGTGGTGGACGAACGTGCTCTCCCAGAGCCACTCCGCCGCGATGCTCTCGGCGAGCTGCCCGAAGAAGCCGAGAGACTCCGTGTCGAGCGTTACGCGACAGCGGGGATCTCGCTCGAGCGCCATCCTGATGTTTGCGAGCGGTGTCCCCATCTCGCCGGGAATCGTCTCGACCGCGAGGGTAATGCCGTACGCCGCGGTCATGTCCAGACAGTCCGAGAGCCGTTCGAGGTTCCGCTCGAGCTCGCGATCGCCGACCGGCCTCTCCCAGAGGTGCAGGACGATGGTCTTCGCGCCGAGCGCGGCCGCGGCGCGGCAATTCAGCTCCAGGTTCGCGATGGCGTCGTCGATCTCGCCCGCATCCGAGCTCCCGAGGCCCGCGCCGATCAGCTTCTCGGCGTGGAGTACGGGAAAGGGCAGGCCCGAATCGCGGAGATCCGAGACGACCTCATCGAGGTGCCCGTACCAGCTCGCGAAGAGGCTGAGCTCGAACCCCGGCACGCCAAGAGCAGGCCCGTGACGGACGATTTCGCGGTGGTCGGTCTGATCCGGGTCGCGCGTTACGGCGCCCGTGGAGAGCAGAACTTTGCGGCTCACGCGGCGGCGAGGACCCCGCGCTCGTATCGCACGGGGAGCAAGCCGCGTCCGAAGCCGGCCAGGAGATACATGCTCGCGAGCCCCTGCCATTCGCCGTAGTGGGAGAGGAGCTCGGCGGTGTCCGGCGGCTCGGCGGGCCGGCCGAGGATCGCCGTGCAGAGCTTGATCAGGCCGAGGTCGCCCACGAGGCCGAAGTGGTAGCAGCCGAGACCCTCCAGGCCGATCACTCCCACCGACCACGGCCCGAGCCCTCGCTCTCGCTCGAGCCGTTGGGCGACGCCGGCGGGCGTCACTTCGCGCAGCCGCTCGACGTCCAGCGTCCGGCAGACCCGGACGATGGTCGACGCCTTCCGCGCAGTGAGGTCGTACCGCTGGAGCTCGGCCGGGGCCGAGCCCGAGAAGCACGCGGGCTTGGGGGCGACGAAGAAGACGCCGTCCGACTCGCACGTGGATCGGATGAGCCTGCGCTCGATCCTCCGCGCGCGCTTCGCCTCGATCAGCTGGCCGCAGACGGCTCGCACGAGCGACTGGGTGACGGTCCCTAGGCGAATGGGCCGCTTTCCCCGCAGGACCCTGAGCGTTCGTCCGAGCATCGGGTCGTCCGCGAATCTGCTCAGGAACTCCGAGTGGTCGTCCGCGAGCGGAAGGACGAAGCGCAACTGCTCGAGCGCCTCTTCGCTGTGGGACCGGAGCTCGACCGTTCCGTCCGCGTTCTGCCAGGCGCAGGCCCGCGCGACCCCGTCCTCGACCTCGAAGAGGCCGACGAAGTGGCGGCCGTCCCAGCGGCGAGTCGCGTCACTGGCGTGGGCAGCCGAGGCTCGGAGAGAGAACGGGCCCCGCGGGCGAATGACGGCCTCGATCACGAAGCAACCCTACGGGCCGTCCCGGCCGGTTCTCTCAGCGAGCGGCTCGGAAGCGCTCGACGGCCGCCGGGTGCTCGACGAGTGGCGCAGGGTAGCCCTTCACGAGCTCGGGGTGGACGAGGTTCGGGTCGTGGACTGCCGATCCTTCGACCCCTGCAAGCTCCTGCACGTACCGGCGAACGTAGTCCCCGCGGGGATCGTGGCGCTGGCCCTGAAGCGTCGGGTTCAGGACGCGATATGGCCGAGTGTCGACGCCTGTGCCGGCGGCCCACTGCCAGTTACCCGAGTTGTTCGCGGCGTCGCCGTCTACGAGCAGGCGCCGAAAGTGCTGCTCGCCCAGCCGCCAGTCGACCAGCAAGTGCTTCGTCAGGAACGACGCGGCCACCAGACGCCCGCGGCCATGCATCCAGCCTTCCCGCAGGAGCTGGCGCATTGCGGCATCGACGAACGGATAGCCGGTTCGACCGTCCTTCCATGCCTCGAGCCCCTCCCTGTCGTCGCGCCAGGTGAAGGTTCCCTTCATGCTTTCTCGCAGCGAGCTCGGCTCCGCCCAGAGGAGCTGGGTATAGAAGTCGCGCCAGCACAGCTGGCGGAGGAAAGGCTCAGCGCGAGGCTCTCCCCGCAGCCTGCGAGCGAGCGCGGCCGGCGAGAGGCAGCCGAAATGGAGATAGGGGCTGAGCCTCGAGGTCGCCTCGGCCCCCGGTTCGTTGTGAATGTCCTGGTACCGCTGAAGGCCGCCGCCATCGAGCCAGTCGTCGAGGCGTCGTAGCCCAACGGACTCGCCGCCCGGCGGGACCTCCGGCGACTCTGGCGCGGACTCGGGCAGAGGTTCCGACGCGAACGGAACCGAGCGAAGCCGACTCGGCGCGGGCGCCTCGGTGCGCACCTCTGCCGTCTCCCACCGGCGCCAATAAGGCGTGAAGACCCGGTAGTGATCTCCTCCGGAGGGGGCGAGCTCGCCGGGGGGCTGGACGGTGATGCCGGGAGTGGTTACGACCTCGAACTGTGTTCGTAGCGCACTCAGCCGACGCTTCGCGTACGGACTCGCGTCATCGGCGAGTACGACTGCGTCGGCGCCGGTCGATCGCACGTGCTCGACGGGATCGCCCCGGCGAACCACGAGCGGCGCTCCGAGCTCCATGAGGGATCGCGACAGGTCGCGGAGAGCATCGACGAGGAATGCCGAGCGGTTCGGGCTCTCTGCAAACAACCGGTCGTCGACGACGAAGAGCGGCACCACTCGGTCGAAGCGCTCGACAGCACATGAGAGCGCCGGATTGTCGTGCACTCGGAGGTCACGAGTGAAGAGGACGACGCCGAGCTTCACGCTTACGCGCCGAGCAGCAGGCGGTTACCTGACGGATCGCGAATGACTGGCCCTTCTGGCGTCTCTTCGGGCTCCTGGCCGCCTTCGGCGACTCGCTTCAGAGCTTCGCCTCGCGACTGCGAGTCCGGGAAGATGATGGTGGCTCGTCGGAGAGCCGCGGAGCCATCGGGCGGGGGAGACGCACCGGCGCTCTGCCAGGTGTTCGCGCCGACGTGGTGGTGGTAGCCGCCCGCGGCGAGGAAGGCTGCCTGGTCGCCGAGGCTCGCCGTGAGCTCGAAGCCCAGCTGGTCGCGGTAGAAGCCGACCGTGTCCGGGATCTCCGCGACCTGCAGATGGACGTGCCCCATCACGGTCCCCTCCGGCAGGCCCCCGAAGTCACTGGCGCTCTCGTCGCCGAGCTCGCCGAGCAGGTCGTCGAGGTCGAGCGGCTCGGTAATGAGCTTGCTCTCGTTGTCCCAGACCTCTCGAGGCCGGTCGGCGTAGATCTCGATCCCGTGTCCGTCCGGGTCGCGGAGATACAAGGCCTCGCTGACGAAGTGGTCGGAGGCGCCGGTCAACGGCACCGACTGGCGGCCGGCGTGGGCGAGCCAGAGAGCGAGGTCACGCCGCTCCGGCACGAGCAGCGCAAAGTGGAAGAGACCGGTGTTGTGCGGCGCCGGTTGCGCGCCCGGCACCTCGTGGAGGATGAGCAGCTCAGTCCCGTTCGAGCCGAGCGATGCACGCCCGCCGCCCTGCTCGCGCACCTCGAGGCCGATGGAGCTCCGGTAGTAGTCGAGCGACCGTTCCAGGTCGGAGACCGTCAGCTCGACGGGTCCCATCCTCGTCTCGGCCGGCAGCGACGCCACCGTTCGAGACTACCGCTCGAACTCGAGCAAGACCTTCCGGAGCAGCGTGTTGAGCTCCTTGAGCTCGCGCCGCCCGAGTGCGGCCGCGAGCGCCGCCTCCTTGGCCGCCTGGGCGCCGACGGCTCTGGCCCAGAGGTCGTGACCTTGCTCCGTCAGCTCGACGAGGAGTGCGCGCCGGTCGCTCGGGTCCGGAAGCCGCTGGATGAACCCGGCACTCTCGAGCCGGTCGAGCCGGTTCGTCATCGCGCCGCTCGAGAGGCCTTCCTTCTCCGAAAGCTGACCCGGAGAGCTGCGATAAGGGCGGCCCGGCCAGGCTCAGATGGCCGAGCGTCCCCCACTCTGCGTAGGAGAGACCGAATTCGGCGAGTGTCTCTTCCATCTGCCGGCGAATCGAGCGAAGATTCGCTGGATCCGCTGGACGACCGCCATGACCGGACTCGATTCGCGACAACCCACGCTTTGCGACACTGGCGGCCTAGCGATGGCGACGACGCAGAAGCCCTACACAGTCACGAGTCTCGACCAGATCGAGCCGGG
>JBKJWJ010000005.1:0-2627 GCA_046716905.1 Gaiellaceae bacterium | reverse complement strand
GTCACCGACGGCCCTTACCCTGAGAGCAAGGAGTACATCGGCGGATTCTCGGTTGTCGACGTTCCCTCACGCGAGGAGGCGCTGGAATGGGCCGGCAGGATCGCCGTCGCCTGCCGTTGTGCGCAGGAGGTTCGCGAGTTCGTGCCCGGCTCTACGCCCTGATCAAGGCCATCGCGAGAGGCGGCGGAAGGCGTTTCGCGTTTCGCCGCTCGCCCACCATCGCCTGCTGCGAGCGTTCCGGAAGACGCCAGAGCGACGGCTTCTACGCACGGCGGTAGCGGAGGTAGGCGACGCGGTTGCTGAATGTGCGCGTCTCGAGGAGCTCGAGGTTGACACGAGTGTGGTCTGCGAAGAAGGGTTTGCCTCCGCCGAGGGCCACGGGGTAGACGAACAAGTGGTACTCATCGATGAGCTTGTGCGCTGTGAGAGTCGCGGCTAGCTCTGCGCCGCCCACGGCGATCGGCCCACCGTCCTCTTCCTTGAGCGCTTGAACCGACTGCACAGGATCGGCACGGGAGAGGCGCGCGTTTCCCTCCACTGCCTCGAGCGACTTCGAGAAGACGAGCTTCGGTAGCTGCTTCCAGATCCGCGCGAACTCGAGCTGGGCTACGTCGAGCTCGGAAACGCTCGCGGGCGCGGAGGGGTTGCGTTCTTCTGCGGTCTCCCAGAAGGCCATTACCTCGTAGAGGCGTCGTCCGAGTAGATGGAGGCCGAGCTCGCTTGTCTGCTGGTTGTGGAAGCGGTGCAGCTCGGCAGTCATCGTCCATGAGTAGCGGCGCCTAAGTCGACGATTTTTTGTTTCACCGGATTCTCAGCGGCACCGATCCGATGAGGGCGGTGATCCAAAAGGCGAAATGGCGCCGGCCACGGTAGTCGAGCTCCCACGGGACGTCCGCTGCTGCGAGACCTAAGAGCCGATTTGCGATCCCACCGTCGGTTCCGCCGTTCGGGCGGTAGCGCGAGATCGTGCCAGCCGAGTCGGCGTTGCCGTTCTGGCGCGGTAACGTAGGAATCGTGGAGTCCTCGAGGGGCGAGATCCTCAGGTTCGGCGGACTGACGATCGCCGTCTGTGCGACCGCCGAGATGACCGGTGGCGCGTTCTCAGCGATCGAGGAGTTGCCGCCGCTTTTCGATACGCCTGCTCACATCCACGCGAACGAGGACGAATACTTCCACGTCATCGAAGGGGAACACGCGATTCTCGTCGGGGAGGAAGAGCACCGCCTCCGGCCGGGAGAGGGGATCTTTGCGCCGCGTGGTGTACCCCACGCCCAGCGGCGTATCGACCCGGGGGTCGGTCGAATGCTCCTGGTCTACGCGCCAGGTGGCTTCGAGGGGTTCTTCCGGCGCCTTTCCACCGCGGAAACAGATGGAAATCTCGGCGATGCCGCTTACGCGGCGGCGTCAGAGGAATACGGAGTCACCTGGCTCTGAGCCCCTTGGCGGGCCTCAGCCGGCCGTGGCCATCGCGCTAGCCGCGTTCGCGTGGACACCCTTCGTCGTTAGAGGCCCACCGGGTCCAAGTATCCGAACGCTCGTCCCCCACCAGGCTATCGTTCAGTCGGGCCGCCCGATGTCGCCGCGCAGCCCGGAACGCTCGGGCGTTTTATAGCCGCCCGTTCGCCTTGTTCAAGCCACGCTCGGGAGACGGTCGTGCGTCGGGTTTCCACCAGCGCGACATCCGGGTTGACACATCCTCCTGAGGGACTGCGGGGAACCGCTTTGTACGATGGCCGCATGTCGCGCGCGCACCGTCGGCTCGCCTTCGGATCCACAACGATGACTCTGCTCGCCGCTGGCCGCGACACCAACGCCAGCTTCGCGTTGATTGATTCGGTGGCGCCGAACGACACCGGCCGCCACGTGCACGAACACGAAGACGAGGCGTTCTACGTTCTTGAAGGAATGCACGAGTTCGAGCGCGGTGATGAGACGATCGAACTCGGCCCGGGAGGCTTCGCCTTCCTCCGGCGCCGGATCCCACACGCGCATCGTCTGGCCGGGGAAGACCCGGGCCGCTTGCTGATTCTCATCACACCGGCCGGACTCGAAAACTTCTTCGTTGAGCTCTCTGACGCCAGAGCGTCCGGGCGCTCACTTAACGCCGACTTCTACGCTGGCCTCTCGCGGAAGTACTCCGTTACCTGGCTCCAGTCGTAGGTCGCGATCCCGTTCCTCCTGCAAATCGGGCATTCGAGGCGTGTCCGGCCGTGGCCGCGCGTGCCAGCGCGTGCCCATTCTTACTGTACCCGTCTCGTGCCCACCCGCGTTGTCTGTTTCGAGATCGAGCAACAGGCGGCGAAGCCTCGTGCCTCGCCTCACCGTCCAACCAGCAGAGGCGCGGTCCCGCGCGATCCAAGGTTGCCAACGGATTGATCCGACTTTCTCGCCAAAAATCCCTTTTGCAGTCAGTTTTGAGTCAGTGGTCGCAATCGAATCCGCGCCGCGCTGACGCAACGGTGACGCCCTCCTTCGCTAGAGCAAGACGTCGCGAGTGCGCGCCAGTCCCAAAGCGTACCCGTCTCGTACCCGCGAAAAATCCGAATCCGCCATCGCAGGCACCACTACATGCCCATTTGCAGGGCTTTTGTAGCTTTTGTACAAGCCCTCTGACGGACTCGAACCGT
>JBKJWJ010000004.1:0-4605 GCA_046716905.1 Gaiellaceae bacterium | reverse complement strand
GAGCTCGAGGTCGTCTGGATCGGCTCCGTCTTGCGAGGCAAGCGGCGGTTTCCGTTTCTGCCGAACCCTCCCCGGCGCGCGGCGATTGCAGCCGTCCCCGGCCTCGTCTCCGGGAAGAACTCGTTCGACATGGTCGACCGTGAGGATCCCAAGCCCGCGCTGTACGACCTCGCCCGGATTGCGAACACGCTTTGGCGGAAGGTCGGCGGTGGGGGTTAGCGCCGTCCGCAGCCTCGTCGGCAAGGCAAGCGGCACTCGCGGGTTCGCGCGCGTCGTGGAGCTCCTCGAGCGTCTCGACCGCCCACGCCTCCAGACCCTCGCCGTGCTGACCTACCACCGGGTCGCGGAAGCCGACGACGAGCCCGCGCTCGACCCGGGACTGATCAGCGCCGTGCCCGAAGACTTCGAGGAGCAGATGCGCTACGTCGCGGAAACCGGGCGCGTGGTCTCGCTCGACGAGATCCTCGCTGCGCGGCGCGGTGAGGCTGACCTTCCGCCAGGCGCAATCGCCATCACTTTCGACGACGCCTACCGTGACTTCGCGCAGCACGCGTGGCCGGCCATGCGCCGCCGTGGCCTGCCTGTGACCCTCTTCGTACCGACCGGCTACCCCGACCGCCCGGAGCGAACATTCTGGTGGGATCGGCTTCACCACGCCCTCTCGACGACCGGACGCACCGACCCGATCGACACTCCGGCCGGCCGGCTCTCCCTCGTTACGCCGACGGCGCGGCGGGTGGCCTTCAAGGCTTTGCGGGACTACCTCAAGGGGATCCGGGACTCCGACGCGCGCGCCGTCGTCGACCGGCTGGCGGAGGAGCTGGACGCCCCGCCGCCGGTGCATGCCATCCTCGGCTGGGACGACCTTCGCGGGCTTGCAGGCGAAGGGGTGACGATGGCGCCGCACACGCGGACGCACGCCTTCCTCGACCAGGTCTCCGCCGGGCGGGTTCGCGAGGAGGTAGCCGGATCGCGGGACGATCTCGAGCGCGAGTTGGGCGCGGCGCCCCCGGCCTTCGCCTTCCCGGCCGGGCAGCACTCAGACGAGGCGGTCGAGATCCTCCGGGACGAGGATTTCGAGCTCGCCTTCACAACGGGTCGGGGCGTGAACGACCTCCGTCGTGCGGATTGGCTCCGGCTCCGGCGGATCAACGTCGGCGGCCGCTCGACGTTGCCGGTCATTCGAGCGCAGATGCTCTCCTTCGCTCCGGGAATGAGCCCGTGACGGCGTACGCGGAACGTCAGTTTGGGGTCCCGCCCGGGACCGCCCTCTTTGGCGGGTTGATCGCCGCAGCGGCGCTCGGGCTGATGATCGTCCAGCAGCCGTTCCTTGGCTTCGCGGCCGTCTTTGCGGTCGTTCTCGGAGTTGCCGTTCTCGCCTGGCCCGACCTTGCCACGTTCGCCGTCGTCTTCCTCGTCTACACGAACGCCGCGGCCGTGGCCGTCAAGTTCCACGGCATGCCGTACACGATCGGCGTCGTCATCCCGGCGCTCCTCGTCGTGCCGGTCGCGTTCTACCTCTACAGGAAACGGCCGGTGATCGCGGATCTTCCGATGGCGACGATTTTCGTCTTCCTCCTGGTGAAGCTCGTGTCGACGCTGAACGCGGAGGACAAGGGGTATGCCTGGAACGAGGTGCTTCCCTTCGTCCTCGAGGGGGTCGCCATTTACGTGCTCGTCAGGAACGCGGCCCGGACCGTCGACGTCCTGCGCGCGCTGGTCTGGGCGCTGCTCCTCGCCGGTGTTTTCATGTCCCTCGTGGTCATCTTCCAGGAGATCACGGCCTCGTATTCGAGGCCGTACGGCGGTTTCGGCCAGGTGGGCCGCGACTGGTTCATCGGCCACTCGAAGAACCCACGCCTGTCCGGCCCGATCGGCGACCCGAACTACTTCGCGCAGATCCTGCTCACCCTCGTGCCGGTCGGCCTGCTTCGGATCTGGGGCGAGCGGACAGTCTTTCTGCGGCTGCTCGCCGCCGGCGCCACCGGCGTCATCGTGTTCGCGCTGACCCTGACGTTCTCGCGGGGAGCCGGCGTCGCGTTTGTCGTCGTTCTCGCGATGATGACCGTGTTCCGGTACATCCGGCTCTACCAACTCGTGACGATCGTCGGCGGGATCGTCTTGCTGCTGAGCTTCGTTCCGGCGTACAAGGAGCGGGTGGCGACCCTCACGAGCGTCGTAGGGGCGACCGACACCTCGGACAGTGCGGGTGCCGACCAGTCCGTCCAGAGCCGGTCGACCGAGATGCGTGCGGCGGGGTTGGTTTTCTTCGACCACCCGCTGCTCGGCGTGGGGCCTGGCAGCTTCCCGCTCTACTACCAGGAGTACGCGCGCAGGGTGGGGCTCGAGATCCACGAGACCGCGAGGTCCGGGCGCCGCGCCGGCGAGGAGGCCCGGCGCGAGTCGCACAGCACGATCCTGTCGATCGCGGCGGACCTTGGGGTGGCCGGCCTTCTCTCCTTCCTTGCGATCGTGGGCGTGACCTTCCGCCGGCTGAACCGTGCGCGGAAACGCTGGCTGACGGTGCATCCCGAGGCGGCCAACCTCGCGACGACGCTCATGCTCGCCATGGCCGCCTATCTCACCTGCGGCCTCTTCCTGACGCTCGCCTTCGAGCGCTACTTCTGGCTGATCGTGGCCCTCGCTGGTTCGGCCGCGGCCCTCGACGTCGGCAAGGAAGACGAGAAGGCCGTCACCTCGGAGACTGCGCCGGCGCCTCAGCCGGTGCGGGCAGCCGTGCAGTCACGGACGCGGCGGCGCGCTCAGATCGTCCGGCCGAGGCCGGTGCGGCGCCCTCGGCCGAGAGTGGAGCCGATGCCGCCGCGGCCGCGTGCGGCGCCCCAGCCAGAGGCGCCGATCTCACCGGTTCCGAGACGGCCGGCGCCCGTCCCCGTGGAGATCGACCTTGATGTTCCCCTGTCGGAGGCGGCGACCGGCGTGATCCGGGTCGTCGAGTTCCCGCGAGCCGTGCCCTGCCACGAGTGCTCCGGTGCTGGCGCAACCCGAGGAATGCCGTGTGAGGCGTGCGAGGGCGTCGGACGGGTGGTCGAGCCGACAGTGGCGCGCGTCTTCGTCCCTCCGCGGGTCGAGGAGGGGCAGCGGATCCCGATCGCCGACCCAACCCCGACCAGCGGAGCCGGGCCCCTCGGGCATGCGGTCGTGCGGCTGCAGATCCCGCGCCGTGACCGGATCATCCGGTATGGGGCGTCAGCCGGACTCTTCGGCTCGCTCGGGTTTCTCGCCTTCCTCTACTTCTTCGCCTGACCGCTTCCCCCGTCGTCCGCCGCGGCGCGGATGAAGGCGGCTACGCGATCCAGCTGAGCCTCCATCGTCTGCTCCTCGGCGTTCGCGAGCCCGGCCGTGATGAGTCGTGACCGTTCCTCCGGATCGCCCGCGAGCAAGATGAGAGCGTCGGCCGCTGCACGGGCATCGCTCGGTTCCATGAGTAGGGCGCTCGTGCCGCGGCCGACCGCCGCTGAGACTCCGCCGACGTCAGTGGCGATCAAAGGCAACCCGGCGCCCTGAGCCTCGAACAGGACCTGCGGAAGGCCTTCGGTGAACGAGACGTGGAGGAACGCGTGACTTCGGCGGTATTCGGCCCAGAGCTCCGGCCCGTTCGGGACGTACCCGAGAAGCTCGACGACGTCGACGACGCCCGTCTCGACGATTCGCCGCTCGAGATTCTCTCGAAGAGGGCCGTCGCCGGCTATGGCGAGGATCCATCCCTCCGGCTCCCGCTCCTGGAGGAGGGCCGCGATCTCCACGAGCAAGAATGGATTTTTCTCGGGATCGAGGCGGCCGACGCTCAGGACGCGGAGCGGCCGGTCCCAGCTCTTCGCCAATGCCTCGTCGAGCCGCGCCAGCTCGGCTCGCGGAATGAGCGAGAACCCCGTGGAGAGAACCGGGGCCGCTCCGCCGCTGTAGTTCGCAGCGATCTCCTCACCGAGTGCGACGGTGCGAGAGCGTCGAGCGTGCAGACGGAAGAGCCGCTCGAGACCGTGTGCGATCGGCACGGCCCAGGCCCAGAGCCGCCCGGGAAGGCGGTTGCCGATGTACGTCGGATAGTCCTGGCGCACGCCGAGGATCAGGGGCGTGCCCCGTCGCTGGGCGATCCTGGCGAAGAGCACGGCCAGCGGGTGGGGGCCGAAAATCCACACGGCGTCCAGCTCCTCGAGCTCTGTCGCGAAGACCTTCGCCGCCCGCCGGACAGCCCGGACGAGCCCGCCGACCGCACGCACGTTGGGGTAGTAGGGCAGGGGAACGAAGCGGACGCCGTCCTTCGGGAGGGCGTAGGGGCCGGTCGCAGGCGTCGGATCGAGGCGACCGAAGACGACCACCTCCTCGACGCGGGGTGGCAGCGCGGTTACGAACCGGATGAATGCCCGGTGCGTGTAGAGGGTTTCGCCGTCGCTCCGGTAGAGCTGCTCGGAATAGATGCCGAGGCGCACTATTCGCCCGATTCCTCCGCCGGCGAGCCTGAACGGACGAACCGGCGGCGGACCTTTCGGAACAACCACGGTACGTCGCGAGCCCGAGGAACCATGTCGGCTGGTCGCGCGCCGAGCGATCGCGCGAAGATGAGCGCGATCGCGATCCCGCCGATGG
>JBKJWJ010000003.1:0-3568 GCA_046716905.1 Gaiellaceae bacterium | reverse complement strand
CTTAGCCGGCGGGTCGGGAAACCGCTTCAGGGGTCTCCTGCGGCTTCCGCCAGGCAAGGACGGCGGTCCCGAGCAATCCCGCCTCGACGAGCGTGATCGCCAGCCGGTTCAGGACGGTCGCGCTCAGAGCGACCCCGGGTGAGGCCACTGCGAGCAGTAGCCCGTACATCGACGCTTCGCGCACCCCAAGGCCCGACGGCGCGAGAACCGAGAGCACGGCGACGATCGCGCCGACCGCAGCAACACCGCCGAGGTACCCCGCGACCTGGAGGCCGGAGTCTCCTCCGACCGAACGGATCATGAAGAGCAGGGCAAAGCCGCCGACAACCCAGTTGGCCGAGTAGAAGAGGAGGAGGCCCAGCATCGTCCGCCAGGGAAGCGCCGGTGGGGCGGTGGCGCCGAACGGGCGAAACGCGACGCGGGTGACCGCGCGGTAGATGCGCGGGTGCATCAACCCGGCGATGCCGACGCCGAACACGACCACCGGCCAGATCGGGGCGTCCCACCCGCTCACGAACGGGAGCGAGACGACGAGGACGAGCACGCCGGCGACCGCGGAGAGGCCGGCCTCGAGGAGGATCGATGCGACGACGACCGACGTCCGGTCGACACCGCCCGCCTTCCGCAGCCAGACGACTCGCGCTGCAGGAGTCCAGACGCCACCAGGGATGTACTTGGCGAGCATCGAGGCCATTTCGGACTGCAGCGCCACGGCATACGAGGTCTGGATTCCGAGCGCCCGAAGGATCCACTGCCAGCCGATGACGAACATGAGGTAGTAGGCGGCCAAGAGCAGGCAGGCGATGGTCAGGTCGACGAAATCCGCGTCGCGCAGGCGCGGTAGGACGTCGCCCCAGGTGTCCCGAAGAGCCCAGCCGAAGAAGCCGAGCAGCGCGCTGACGAAGGCGATCTGGAGCGCGATGATCAAGCCTCGCCGGGCGGCGATTCTCGTCAGCAGATCTCCCATGACTCAACCGTAGTCTTCCGACGTGTCGTCGCAAAGTCCCGAGCGCGCGCAGGCCGACCGGGCTCGGCCCACGTCGGCCGTCGACCTCTCGCCGCCCGTCGCTCCGAATCTCCCTCGGCGCGCGGTTCCCGGCGCGAAGGACGTCGCCCGGAACACGTTCGAGACGCTCCTCTTCCGCGGGGTCTCGACGCCGGTTGCGCTGCTACTCGTGGTCATCCAGAGCCGATTCCTCGAGCCCTCGGGCCGGGGCGCCTTCGTCCTGGCAGTTCTCGGAGTGACGATCTTCTCGCGACTCCTCGGTCAACTCGGCGTGGCGGTGACGAACCGGATGGCCGACCCGGCGACCGACCTCCGGACGCTCGTCCACCGTGCGCTTGCGCTGGGAGTCGTTCTCGGCGGAGCGGCGAGCGCGATCGTCTTTGCGATCGGAGCGCGGAGCGACGACCTCGGGCCCCGGATCGCACTGCTCGCGGCGCTGGCCCTCGTTCCGAACGTGCTCTGGCAGACGGTCTCGGGCGTCCTGCTCGGGCTGGCCCGCGTCCGGCTCTGGAACTACATCCAGCTCCTGCCTCCGCTCTTGACCGTCCTCGGCATGGGGGTCTTCGTCGTGGCTCTCGACTTCGAGGTCGAGGGCGCCGTCGGCGCCTGGGCGCTCGCGAACGGGCTCACGGCGGCGTTCGCGCTCGTCGCTGCGCACCGCGCGTGGCGGCCGCTCGGCGTCCCGAATGTCGTCGATCCGGTCTCACGCGCGCTGGCGCGCTTTGCGATCGCGATGGGCGCCGTGCAGGTCATCAACCTCGTGAGCTACCGCGCGGAGCTCTTCGTCCTGCGCCATTACGAGAGCCTGCGGGAGATCGGCATCTACTCGATCGCGATGCAAGCGGCGGAGGCGATGTGGCTCGTGGCCGGTGCGATCGCGACGGCCGTCACGGCACCCGCGGTTCACGAGTCGGAGGAGCGAGCCGCCGAGCTGGTGGGAAGGTCGGCGCGCCGCGCGCTGCTGCTGACCGGCGGCGTGGCGCTCGTCGTTGGCATCGCGGCGCCGTTCCTGATTCCGCTGCTCTTCGGGAGCGACTTCTCCGACGCGGTCGTGCCGCTCGCCGTCCTGCTCCCGGGTGTCGTCGCCTACGCGCCGGTCACGGTGCTCGTCGTCTACCTGTCGGTGCGACGGGGGCGGCCGCGGCTGAGCCTGCTCGTCTCCGTCGTCGCGATGGTCGTCACCACGGCTGCCGCCGTGGCCCTGATCCCGCCCTTCGGAACGACGGGCGCGGCACTCGCGAGCGCCGTCGGCTATGTCGTCGGCGGCGCCCTTGCTTGGTTTCTCTTCCTCCGACTAAGCCGGGAAGGAATCGGCGCAGGCCGCTAGCGCTGCGCCTCGCCACCGGCGAGTCCGCCGAATGCTCCTCCCCGCGCCGGAAACCTTCCTACAACCGACCGGCGTCCACGATCCGCTGGAGGAACTGCTGTGTCCGTGGAACCTGCGGCGCGGAGAAGATCTGCTCCGGTGGGCCCTGCTCGAGGATCACGCCGCCGTCGAGGAAGCAGACTCGGCTCGCAATCTCGCGCGCGAAGCCCATCTCGTGAGTCGCGATCACCATCGTCATCCCGCCGGCGGCGAGCTCGCGGATGACGTTCAGCACCTCCCCGACCAGCTCGGGGTCCAGCGCGCTCGTCACCTCGTCGAGGAGCATCAGCTGCGGTCGCATCGCGAGAGCCCGCACGATCGCGACGCGCTGTTGCTGCCCGCCGGAGAGGCGGTCGGGATAGTCGTCGGCACGATCGGCGAGACCGAACCGGCCGAGCAGCTCCAGAGCCTGCGCTTCAGCCTCGCCCTTGGGCGTCTTCAGCACCTCCCGCGGCGCGAGCGTCACGTTCCGAAGCACCGTCATGTGCGGGAAGAGGTTGAAGGCCTGGAACACGATCCCGATCCCGCGCCGCACTCGATCGGCGTCCACGCCCGGCGCCGTCACCTCCTCCCCGCCGACGAGGATCCGGCCCTCGTCGATCGGCTCCAGCAGGTTGACGCACCGCAGAAGCGTGGACTTCCCCGAGCCCGAGGCGCCGATCAGGCAGACGACCTCGTGCTCGGCCACCTCGAGATCGATGCCGTGCAGCACCTCCTCGGAGCCGAACGACTTGCGCACGGCGTGGAGTTCGACCGCGCTCATCGCATCCGCCACCGCTGCCGGGCCGCGAGCCAGTCGGTGAAACGCGCCATCGGAATCGTCATCGCGACGAACATGAGCGCCGTGGCGAAGTAGGGCGTGTAGTCGAACTTCGACGCGACTTCGATCTGCGACTGCCTGAAGGCCTCGACCGGGCCGATCAGCGCTACGAGAGCCGTGTCCTTCTGGAGCCCGATGAAGTCGTTCAGGAGCGGCGGGATCACGCGCCGCACCGCCTGCGGCACGACGACAAAGCGCAAGGACTTCGCCCGCGACAGCCCGAGCGAGCGAGCCGCCGCCTCCTGGCTCGGGTGCACCGATTCGATCCCGGCCCGGTAGACCTCGCTGACGTACGCCGAGTAGACGAGCACGAGCGACGCGACGCCCCAGAAGAACGGCGAGTTCGGCACGCCAGAGAGCTGGAGCGCCGGCACTC
>JBKJWJ010000002.1:0-12949 GCA_046716905.1 Gaiellaceae bacterium | reverse complement strand
CTTCTCAAGCAGCGCCACCGAGACTGGTCTGTCCGCCAGCTCAAGTCCGCAATCGCCTCGACCGCCGGCCCCGCCTGGGGGAACACCGCTCGCACCCAGGAGGCCTCGGTGCTGCTCCAGGGTGCCGGGATGGTCAACGTCGGCGCCGCGGACGACCCGCGGGTCTTCACGGAGCCGTCGTCGCTGTCCTTCGGCGACCTGAACGTTCTCGGGGGGCAGACGTTCAAGCAGCTGCTCCTCTCCGTGCGAGACGCGGGCGGGGGAGCGGGAACCTGGGCGGTCGAGGTCAGGCCGCAGTCCGCGAGCGCCGGCGCGACGATCGAGGTGCCTTCGACAGTCTCGCTCGGGCCGGGCGGCTCTGCATCCCTTCCCGTTTCAGCGCGCGTGGACAGTTCTGCGCCTGCCGGCGACAACGTCGGCTTCCTCGTGCTGCGCCAGGGCTTCGTGACCCGGAGGATCGCGTACGCGTTCTTCGTCACCCGGCCGGGGCTTACCGCGGTCCGAGCGCGCGCTCTGCGAAAGTTTCAACGCGGAACGACGCGCGGCCGGATCTCCCACGTCGACCGGTACCGGTTCCCCTCGGCGCCATTCGGCCACTCGCCCGACTACGGCGTCGGCCCCGACATGCGCGAGAGCGGCTCCGAGAGCCTGTACGTGCTCGTGCTTCGCAAGCGTTCGATCAATTTCGGCGCCGCAGTCGTCTCGTCCTCGCCTGGATCGCTGATCGACGTCTGGGCGCTCGGCTCGAAGGACGAGAACGACGTCCAGGGCTACGCCGGGACACCCGTCAACATCAACGGGATCACGTTCGGCTACCGGCTGCCGATCGGCGCCGCGGGGGCTCAGTTCCCGATCGCGGGTACCTACTACATCGCCGTCGACTCGGGCAGGGACGAGTTCACCGGCAGGCCACGGGCAGGGACGTTCCGGCTCCGCTCCTGGGTGAACGACGTCCGCAAGCCGCGCGTCCGCCTGCTGACCACGCAGGTCACGGCCGGAAGGCCCACGATCGCGGTCCAGATCACGGACGCGGGCGCCGGAGTCGACCCCTATTCGCTGGCCTTCAACTACGGGCGCACCTTGATCGGCGCAGCCGGGTTCGATCCGATCTCGGGCATCGCGCTCTTCCCGCTCCCGCCTGCCGCTCCCCAGATAGGAGCCGGGCGGCCGCGCGCGGTCTTCCAGGCGTCGGACTACCAGGAGGCGAAGAACGCCAACACGTACAACCGGGACCTGATGCCGAACACGCGCATCTTCCAGACCCGCCTCCGCGTCGTCCGCAAGCCGACGCTCACCTGGCTCACGCCGGTTCCTCGCGGCTGCGCTGCTCGTCCCACACCGCTGCTCGTGGTCGCGGGATCGACGAAAGAGATCGGTGCGGTGCGGTTCTTCGACGGCAAGCGCCGCATCGGTCTCGACAAGCGCGGCGTCGCCGGCCTCTACTCGATGATCTGGAAGTCGGGGCGCGCCAAGCGCGGCGCCCACACGCTGCGCGCAGTCGTGCAGACGGGCGGCGCGCGGCTCGAGGCCAAGCGCGTCGTTCGCGTGTGCCGGTAGCGGTCGTCACCGGCGGCAGCTCCGGGATCGGGGCCGCGATCGCCCGCCGGCTCGCCGACAAGGGCTGGCACTGCGTGCTCGTCGCACGAAACGAGGAGCGGCTTCGCGAGGTGGCCGCGGAGACGGGAGGCGAGTACGAGGTCTGCGACGTCGGCGACCGCGCGGCGATCGACCGGATGGCCGTGTCGGTCCGCGAGCGCCATCCCGAGATCAAGCTGCTCGTGAACAACGCCGGGCTCTCGGGCCGAAACCCGGGCGACCATCGCCGGCGCGGCTTCCTCGACACGGACCCCGAGTGGATCGAGGAGCTCTTCCGCATCAACTTCCTCGGGGCCGTGTGGTGCCTTCGCGCATTCATGCCGGCGCTCCAGGCGGCGCGTCCGTCTCACGTCGTGAACGTCGCTTCCGTGGCGGGCACCGTCGCTGTTCCGCCCGGCCTGTACTCGGCCACGAAGCACGCCCTCGTCGCGTTCTCCCGGTCGCTCGCAGCAACGCTGCCGTCCCAGGGAATCCGTGTCCACACCGTCAATCCCGGATACGTCGAGACGCCCGGCTTCCCGCAGATCGGCAAGCTCGGGAGCCGGCTGCTCGATCGCATCGTCGTCGACACCGACTATGTGGCCCGCCGCGTCGTCTCCGCCGTCGAGCACAATCGCCCCGAGGTGTTCGTCCCCGGCTGGTACAGGATTCCGGCACTTGCGCAGGCGCTTGCGCCCGGCCTCGTCAGCCGCCTGCTAGCCCGACGGCGCTAGACCTTCGCGGACGAGCTCGAGCGCCTCTTCGCGCGTCGAGATCGTCCCCGCAGCGCGTTCCTCCGCGATTCGCTCGAGCCAGTGGCCGATAGCGGGGCCGGGTGCGAGGCCGAGCTCGTCGCCGCGCAAAAGAGGCTCCTTCGGCTCGGTCGAGCGCGCCACATCGATCGCCTCGAGGAGCCGAGCGCCGCCTCCCGCAAACCGCGCGGCGTCGATCGCCCATGGCTCCGTCTTGCGGCGAAAACGGTGGATTGCCCTCGGCGAGGGCTCGGAGGGAAGCTCGGCGCGGAGCAGCACGCGCGCGTACCGGCGAAGATCGTTCGAGACCGGGAGGCGGCCGAGGCCGTCTCCAAAGACGGCGACGAGCCGCAGCTCCGGAGTCGTGTCCTCCAGCGAGCGAAGCTTCTCGAGCGAGCCGCCGAGAGTCGCGAGCAGCCCGACCTGCTCGAGCCGCTCGAATCCGGCAACCGACAGGCGGACGAGCTCGCCGAGGATGCGCTCGCCTGCCGGCCGGGTCACGAGACCGGCGTTTGCTCGGACGAGCGTCTCCGTGTCTTCGTCGAGCCGAAAACCGAGCTCGTCCTCGAGCCGAACGGCGCGCAGGAGCCTGAGCGGGTCGTCCTGGAAGACCGCCGGACCGACGGCGCGCAGCACCAGTCCCTCGAGGTCGGCCAGGCCGCTGAAGGGATCGACCGGATCACCGCCCGCGAGCGGCCGCGCGATCGCGTTGATCGTGAAATCCCGCGAGGCGAGATCGGCCTGGATCCCGTTGGGAAGCGGCGTGAAGTCGACGGTGCGCCGCTCCGGGAGCGCCACGCGCCACGCCCCGTGCCGCTCGGAGAGTGGGAACGGAGCGCCCTCCGTGTCGCGGGCATAGCGCCGGGCCGCCTGCTCGGGGTCGGCGCAGGCGATGTCGAGGTCGACCATCGGCCTGCCGAGGAGCTCGTCGCGGACTGCGCCGCCCACGACCCAGGCATCCTCTCCGGCGAGTACTTCGCGCGCCCGCTCAAGCATCGATGACTGTCCGCCTGGCGCGCGTCGGGCCGGACTCGATCCGGCTCACGATCTCGTAGTTGATCGTGTCCGCAACCCGAGCGTGATCCTCCGCCAGGACGCCGGCGCCAATGAGCGTCACCGGGGTTCCGGCGGAAAGCTCGCCCTCGAGCGCGACCGCAATCGCATCCATGGACACGGTGCCGACGACGGGGCGCCTCTCACCGTCGACCAGGACCTCCGTCCCCGTCATGTCCCGACGGAAGCCATCCGCGTACCCGACCGGCACGATCCCGATCCAGGTCTCCTCCTCCGCGGAGAACCGGCGGCCGTACCCGGTGCTCTCTCCCGGCGCCAGGCGTTTCACCTGCGCCAGGGTGCTCTCCCAGCGAAGCGCGGGCTCGAGACCGTCGTCCGCGGGATCGGCTCCGAACGGGGAGAGCCCGTAGAGCGCGATCCCGCAGCGAGCGGCGTCGAGGCGCGACTCGGAGATCCGCAGGGCCGCAGCGCTGTTCGCAGCGTGACGGACGAGGTGCGAGTAACGCGAGGTCGCCTCCTGGAAACGCCCGAGCTGCTCACGCGCGAAATCGGGGTCGGTGTCCGCGGTAGCGAGGTGCGTCATCAGGCCGACGACCTCAACAGTCGGCTCCGGAAGCTCGGCGAGCCCCCAGCGTCCCATCCCCGTCTCGAGCTTGAGATGGACGCGAACGCCTTCGGGGATCGGGCCGTCGGCGATCGTCAGCTCGAGGTCGGCATCGCGGGCGAGCGCGATCTCGCGGCCCGAAGAGGGGCCCATGACGACGATGCGCGCCGAGGAGAACTCGTCCCGCAGGTCAAGCCCCTCGGCAACCGTCGCGACGCAGAGCGCCGTGGCGCCCTCTCCCAGCACGGCGCCGGCGACGTCGACCGCACCGTGGCCGTAACCGTCGGCCTTGACGACCGCCCACAGGGCCGACCCGTCGAGAACCTCGATCAGCCGGCGGGCGTTTCGGCGCACGGCGCCGAGATCGATCGTGAGCTCAGACCTGTGCATCCAGCACGCGGGGGATCGCCTCGAAGAGGTCGCTCGCGATCATCCCCGCCCGCCAGCCCGACGCGTCCACGGCGTCCGTGTGCACGCGGACGGCGGCGGCTGCAGCGAGCCGCGCGTCCATGCCCTTGGCGAGAAACGCGGCGACGACGCCCGTGAGGACATCGCCGGTCCCCGCGGTCGCGAGTGGGGCGGCCGAGCCACCGGCCACGAGAGGCCCTTCGCCCGGCGAGCCTACGAGGGTCCCGGCACCTTTGAGGATGACGACGCAGTCGAACTGCTCGACGGCCATCCGCAACGCTTCGAGGCGGTGGGCGTCGACCCAGGCCGATTCGCGGCCGATCAGGCGCCCGAGCTCGCCGGAGTGCGGGGTGAGCACCGTCGGCGTCTCACGATCGAACGGCTCGAGCTCGTGGAGGGCGTCCGCGTCGACGACCGCTGGAAGCTCGGTCTCGAGCAGCAATCGCCGCACGAGGTCCTTCCGCTCGCGACCCAGGCCGGGGCCTATCGCCAGCGCGCCTGCGCGCTCGACGGCGTCCCACACCTCCTCCAACGGCCGCTTCACGGCCTCGAGCAACCTCGACTCCACGACCGGCAGCACGTCCTTTGGGGCGGCAACGGTCACGTACCCCGCATCCGCCCGGAACGCCGCTTCGGCGGTCAGGCAAACGGCGCCTGACATGCCCGGCGAGCCGCCGACAACGAGAACAGAGCCCGACGTGTACTTCGAGTCGCTCGGCTTGCGCCGTGGGACGAGCTTGGCTACGTCCGACCCGACGCGCGCAGCGGCCGTCTCCCTGTGCATGAGGCCGATCCCGGCCACGACGACATCGCCCGCATGGAATCGGCCCGGAGCCACCTCGTGCCCGACCTTTAGGCCGTGGAACGTGATCGTCAGCGAGGCCTGGACGGCATCGCCGGGCACCTCGCCGGTGGATGCGTCCACGCCCGACGGGATGTCGACGGCAACCACCGGCCGGCCCGACTCGTTCATCGTCCTGATCTGCGCAACCGCTTCGTCACGCGGCGGCGGCCGGAACCCGGTGCCGAAGAGCGCGTCGATCACGACCTCCCCCACTCCGACCGACTGCTCCTCCCAGCCCGCTGCGCGCAGCAGCTCGGCCGCGATCCTCCCGTCTCCGCCGTTCGCGCCGCCTCCGCAGACGGCCGAGAAGGAGCGAGCCTCAGGGAAGCGCCGCAGGATCTCCTCGGCGACGGCCGTTCCCGCACGGCGCATCAGCTCGTCGACGTCGTGCCCCTCCTCCGCCGCCTTCATCTCCGCCGCGGTGTAGAGCGGCTCGAGCATCAGACCTCCGGGTCGGCGACCACGCAGACCGCACTTGCGAGCTCGCGGGAGTGCGACATCGAGAGGTCGATCGCCCCGGCCTCGACCCGCTCGGCCCATCTCGCCACCCGGCCGGAGAGCTCCACGGACGGCTTGGGCCGGCCCGCGATCTCGATGTCGCGCCACGCGAAGAGCCGGGCGACGCCGAGGCCGAGCGCTTTGCCGACCGCCTCCTTCCCGGCGAACCGCGCCGCGTAGTGCTGAGCCGGGTTGACCCGGCCGTCGCAGTACGCCTGCTCGGCCGCCGTGAAGCAGCGATCCCGGAACCCCGAGTACCGCTCGAGCGCGTCGCGGATCCGCCCGATCTCGATCATGTCGACGCCGACGCGAGTCAACCGTTCTCCTCCAGCCAGTCCGGGAAGTCGGCAATCGACGAAAAGATCGCGTCGGGCCTGACTCGCCCGCGCTCGACGACGTCCGGGCGGAACTTCCCCGTTCGGACGAGCGCGGTCTTGAGCCCATGCCTCTGGGCGCCCTCCACGTCGGCCTCGATGTCGTCGCCGACCATCCATGTCATCTCCGCGTCGGCATCGAGCGCCTCGAGAGCGGCCGCGAAGTAGGGCGCGCTCGGCTTGCCCACCACCGTCGCGACGACGTCGGCCGCGTACTCGAGCCCGGCGACGAAACACCCTGAGTCGAGCAGCGGCCCGCGGGAGGTCTGCCACCAGCGATTCTTGTGCAGGCAGTAGAGCTCGGCGCCGCCTTCGAGCTCGTGGAATGCGCGCGCGAGGTTCATGTACGAGAAGACGCGGTTCGTCTCCTCCGTCTCGTCAGCGCCTCCGATCAGCACGGCCTCAGCGTCCTCCCCGACGAGCTGGACGTCTCCGAGATCCTCCAGCACGGCCGGCATCGTCATCGCGAGCACGCGTCTCCCGGCCAGTACCCGCGCCGCGGCGACGGCGGTCGTCTGCAGCTCGTCGTCCTCCAGCTCGACGCCGAGCGCCCGAAGATCCTCCGCCAGCGTCCTGCGCGAGTGCGTCGTGCTGTTGGTGATGAAACGGAGCCGGTGCCCGTTGTCACGGAGCTGTCGAACGGCCTCGGGCGCGCCTCTGATCGCCTCGCCCGAGACGTGGAGCACACCGTCGATGTCCAGCAGAATGGCGGTCATGGACGGCGAGTCTATTCAGGTGACCCGGTCGGTGAGGCTCCCCGTTTCGGAGATCGATCTGCGCTTCTCGAGGTCGAGCGGGCCGGGCGGCCAGCATGCTCAGAAGTCGGAGACGCGAGTGGAGGCGATCTTCGACGTGGAGGCCTCGTCCGCATTGAGCGCGACGCAGAAGGCCCGTGTCGTGCGCAAGGCCGGGCCGGTGCTCCGGGCAATTGCCCAAGACGAGCGGAGCCAGGCCCGAAACCGCGAGCTCGCCGTCCAGCGCGTGGTCGAGGTGCTCAGACAGGCACTGCGGGTGGAGCGGCGCCGCCGTCCGACGAAGCCAACCGCCGCCTCGCGCAAGCGACGACTGGATGCCAAGCGCCGCCGGGGCGAGACGAAGCAGCTACGACGCCGGCCCGAGGACTAGATAGGCATCGATTCGGTCCTCGAGCCGGCCGGTGAGCATTGGGTGCGCACCGGTCTCGCCGAACGCCACACCGGGTGAGAGCGCCCCGAGCCAGGTTCCGCGCGTCAGGGCGAGGGACGGTCGCGGCCACGCACCGATACGCCGTTCGAGCTCGACACGGTCTGGGCCGCCGAAGACATCGTGCGGCTTGACGGTGAACACGCTTCCCGGATGCCGCCGCTCGATCATCCCGGTCTCGTTCCACGGTCGCCCGACAGGCGGCCGGACCAGGTGGAACGCGCCGGCGACGAGGAGAGCCCGCCGGCCGCGGGCCAGCACCTTCCTCAACACGACCCCTGCGTAGTGCTCGCCTCGGCGGGAGATCCAGTACTCGAGACAGGTCGGGCCTTGGCGGCGAGGGCACGTGGAAGTGCGGATCCGGCGCCAGTCGATGGGCGGGTCGCCGAGAAGGACGCGGACTCTTTCGCCCGCCGGGCGCCGGAGGTTGGCAGACCGAACGGCGCGGAAGAACTCGGCGTAGACCGGATCGTCCCAGACTCCCGAGGTCTGCGTGGTCTTCCGCCACACTTTCGAGAGGCTCGCCAGGGGGACGCGTTCGCCGCGGACGTAGCGGTCGATCGTGACCTGGTAGCGGGCGTTTCCGAACTCCACGACGATCGTCTCCGCCCGGAAGTCCGGTCGCGAGACGAGCATGCGGAGAAAACGGTGCTGATCCGGCGAGCCGTGCGTCTCGAGGAACGCGACGAGCGGCCGGCGCTCGAGCTGTTCGAGAACCGCGACGTACGGATCCACCGGCACCGGTTCCGCGCCCGGCGGCACCGCCGCGAGAGCGACAGGCGCGAGGAGCAGCACGGCGAGCGCGAGACGCATGCCGTATCTACGCATGCCGCCGGGTTGAGGTTCCGCTACGAGACGGCGCGGGGGCGGGCCGGCGGTTCCTGGCCCCGGACGTAGCCGCGCATCACCTTGCGCGCGTAGAGCCGCTCGCTTGCGGCCCGGTAGACGGCGAGCGCGTTGTCGCCCTCCTGCGGGTGCACCGCCCAGCCGAAGGTGGCCTTGGTGCCCTGCGAGGACAGGATCCATTCAAGGCGGCCGCTGAGCTCGGACGCCTCGTCGAGGGTCTGGCAGGAAGCCAGGATCGCGAACTCGTCGCTCCCGACCCGCGCAACCTGATCCTCGTTCGAAAGCGACTTCGAGAGCCTGTCGGCGACTCGGCGAAGTGCCTCGTTGCCCGCCGACGGGCCACCTTCGTGGTTGAGCTCCTGGAGGGCGTCCATGTCGGCGAGCAGCAGCGCGAACAGGCGGCCCGACTCCAGCCGCTTCGTGATCGCGGCCTCGAACGCGCGCGTGTTCGGAAGCCCGGTGAGGATGTCCCGCTCGGCGAGGATCCTCAGCTCCTCGAGCATCAAGCGGTTCCGGCCGGCGAACCAGCCGATCGAGAACCCGATCGACACGAAGGTGATGAAGCGGATCGCCGTGCTCGCGGTGAGGATCTCGTTCGAAGGGATCAGCGGGTTCAGAAGCACCGCCGAGACGTACAGCACGGTCGCGCCGAGCCCCGCAAAAGCGCCGATCAGGGGTCCGGTGGCGATCGCGGTCGTCGCGATCGAGAGGTAGAAGAAGTGCGCGAGGCCGAGGCCCGGCCGCTCGTAGAGCAGGAAGGCCAGGAAGACGACGACGTAGGAGGCGCCTGAAGCAGCGAGCAGCAACTGGCGCCCGGAAAAGGCCGCGGGCACCTACGTACCTTCCCTGAGCGTGCCCATGACGGCGTCCCTCATTCGGGGGAGCGACACACGCCGCCGTGGAACCGGCTTCGCCGGTAAAGAGCGCCGGAGGGCGCGCGCTACTCGACTGTGACGGTCTTGGCGAGGTTGCGCGGCTGGTCGACGTTCAGGCCGCGCAACCGTGCGATCCGGTAGGCGAGGAGCTGAAGGGGAACGACGGCGAGGGCCGCCTGGAGGAACGCCGGCGTGCGCGGCACGTAGATGACGTCGTCGGCGTGGTGCTGGATGTCCTCGTTCCCGTCCGTCGCGATCGCGATCACGTGCGCGCCGCGCGCCCGAGTCTCCTGGATGTTGGAGACGATCTTGTCGTAGACGTGGATCTTCGTGGCAACGACGACGACCGGCGTGCCCTCCTCGAGCAGTGCGATCGGCCCGTGCTTCATCTCGCCGGCGGAGTACGCCTCGGATGGGATGTAGGAGATCTCCTTCAGCTTCAGCGCACCCTCGCGCGCCACCGGGAGACCGATGTGCCGCCCGAGGTAGAGGAAGAACGGCTGTTCATAGAAGCGCTGGGCGATTTCATCGATCGGATGATGGCCGTCGAGGAACGCCGCGATCTTGCCGGGGAGCGTGTAGACCTGATCGACGATGTAGGAGATCTCTTCCGGCGGCAGAGTCCCGCGGATCTCGGCCAGCTTCAGCCCGATCAGATAGAGGAGCGCGACCTGCGCGGTGAAGGTCTTGGACGCGGCGACGCCGACCTCGAGCCCGCAGCGCGTGTAGAGGGACGAGTCCACTTCACGCGTGATGTGCGACCCCATCATGTTCGTGATCGCCACTGTGTGAGCGCCTTTCTCGCGGGCGAGGCGCATGGCTCCGACCGTGTCCCGCGTCTCGCCCGACTGCGAGATCCCGATCACGAGCGTGTCCTCGTCGATCACCGGATTGCGGTAGATCCACTCCGAGGCGATGTCCGGCTCCACCGGGACGCGCGCCCACTCCTCGATCACGTAGCGACCGACGACGCCTGCGTGGTACGCCGTGCCGCAGGCGAGGATGACGACGCGCTTCAGCCGCTGAAGCTGCTCGTCGGTCATGCCCAGCCCCTCGAGGACGAGCTTCCCGTGCCGCGCCCGGTCGCCGATCGTCTCTGCAACGGCGTCTGGTTGCTCGTAGATCTCCTTGAGCATGAACGTCTCGTAGCCGCCCTTCTCGGCGCTCTCGTCGTCCCAGTCGAGCTCGAGGGGCTCGTGGTCGACGGGCTCGCCGTCCGCCCGGACGAACTCCACGCTGTCGGGCGTGATCGAGACGATGTCGCCGTCGTCCGGGAAGACAACCTGGCGCGTCTCGCTGAGGAATGCAGCCGCGTTGGACGCCAGGAAGTTCTCGCCCTCGCCAAGCCCGACCACGAGGGGCGTCTGATGGCGGGCGCCGACGAGGAGGTCTGGATGGTCGCGGTGGATCACGACGAAGGTGAAGTGGCCCTCGAGCTCCCGGAAGGTCTTGACGACGGCGTCCGTCAGGTCGCCGTCGTAGTGCCCTTCGATCAGGTGAGCCACGGTCTCCGCATCGGTCTCGGAGGTGAAGGTGTGGCCGGCCTCCTGAAGGCGCGCCTTGAGCTCGCGGTAGTTCTCGACGATCCCGTTGAGGACGATCGCGAGACCGTCGTCGCACGCGACCAACGGGTGGGCATTGGCCTCGGTGACCGAACCGTGCGTGGCCCAGCGAGTGTGACCGAGGCCGGTGGTGGAGTGGGAGCCGTTGGACGACGCGGCGTCCTTCAGGAACTGCAGGTTCCCGACTGCGCGGACATAGTCGAGGCCGTCATCTTCGATCAGGGCGATCCCGGCCGAGTCGTAGCCCCGGTACTCGAGGCGCTCGAGACCCTGGATCAGAAGCGGCTTCGCCGCTCTCGGCCCGACGTATCCGATGATGCCGCACACCCGGGACCTCCTCTGACGTTTCTCGCGGACACTCTCCCTCGAAAAACGCACAAGAGCCCGGCTGCACCCGACCCCGTCATTGCGGTCGGTTAGCCGAGCTCTCGCCTAACGAGAGCTGTGATGCTAGCACAGAGATTCGCCGCTTCTTGCGCGTTTTCGGCCTCTGCGAGAACCCTGACCAAAGGTTCGGTCCCCGACGCACGGACGAGCACCCGAGCCCCTCCGTCGAGTTCGTCGTTCAGCCGGCCGATCTCCTCCTGCAGGCCCTGCGGAAGCATCCTGATCCTGGCCGAAACGTTCTCCTTTGCCTGCGCGAACTTCGGCATCTGGGCGGCGGCCTCGGCGAGCGTGCGGCCCTCGAGCGCACGGCAGAGGAGCAGTGCCGCGGCGAGGCCGTCGCCCGTCACATGGCCGTCGAGGCAGATGACGTGGCCCGACTGTTCGCCGCCCAGGATCGCCCCCTCGCGGCGCAGCCCCTCGAGCACGTAGCGGTCGCCGACGTCGGTAGTCACGACCCGGATCCCGTTCTCGTTCATCAGCCGGTGGAACCCGAGGTTCGTCATCACGGTGACCACCACCGTCTCGACGTCGAGGTGGAGCGCCAAAATCGCGATGATCTGGTCTCCGTCGACGACTCGGCCGTCGCCGTCCACGGCGAGCATGCGGTCCCCGTCGCCGTCGAACGCGATCCCGAAGTCAGCTCCCGTCGCGGCTACCTTTGCCTGCAGCGCCGCCAGGTCGGTTGCGCCGCAGGCCACGTTGATGTTCGTCCCGTCCGGCTGGTCGGCGAACGCAAAGACCTCTGCGCCAAGCCGCCTGAACGCGCCAGGAGCGATCTCCGAGTAAGACCCGTTGGCGCAGTCGACTGCGATCTTGCGCCCGTCGAGCGGCGACCCGAACCGGTCGATGACGTGCTCCATGTAGCTGTCCGCGGCGACGCTGATGCGGTCGATCGTGCCGCGCTCGCCGCGTGGAGGCTCGTCGAGCAGCGCCTCGATCTCCTCCTCGGACGCGTCGGTCAGCTTCTGACCCCTGGAGTCGAAGAGCTTCACGCCGTTGTACTCCGGCGGATTGTGCGACGCCGAGACGACGGCGCCGAGGTCGAGCGCCAGGAGGGCGACGGCCGGTGTCGGAAGCACGCCACCGAGGAGCGCGCTGCCGCCGGCGGACGCGACACCCTCGGCGAAGGCGTCCTCCAGCATGGGGCCGGACCCGCGCGTGTCCCGTCCGACGAAGACCCGGCCACCGTCCGACCAGAGCGCCGAAGCACGGCCGAGCCGTTCGACGAGGTCGGTCGTGAGGTCCTCGCCCACGACGCCGCGGACGCCATCCGTGCCGAAGTAGCGGCGGGTCACGCGCGAACTCTAAGTGGGCACTAGCGCTTGGAGAACTGAGGCGCCTTGCGCGCCTTGTGGAGGCCCGCCTTCTTGCGCTCGACGATCCGGGCGTCGCGCGTGAGGAAGCCTTCGCGCTTCAAGACCGTCCGCAACTCGGGGTCGGCTTCGACGAGCGCTCTCGCGATGCCGTGGCGGATCGCTTCCGCCTGTCCGGTCGGCCCCCCGCCCTCGACTCGAACGCGAAGGTCGTACGTGGCCTCGGCGCCGGCGACCTTGAACGGCGCCATCAGGGCCGTGCGGTGCGTGGCGCGCGGAAAGTAGTCCTCGATCGTCCGGCCGTTGATCCACGTTGCGCCGTCTCCCGGCCGCAGGATCACGCGGGCGATCGACGTCTTGCGCTTGCCGGTGCCTCGGTACTGGGCAGCTGCAGCCACTAGGAGCCCTTGCCTTCCGGAAGCGGCTTCGGATCCTGGGCCTCATGCGGATGGTTAGGCCCGGCGTAGATCTTCAGCTTCGTGATCTGCGTCCGCGCGAGGCGGTTCCGCGGCAGCATCCCCTTGACGGCTTTCCGCAGCACCTCTGTAGGACGCCGGTCGAGCTGCTCACGCAGCGTTCGCGTCCGCAGGCCGCCGGGGTAGCCGGAATGCCGGTGGTACAGCTTTTCGTCGAGCTTCTTCCCGGTGACGGCGATCTTCTCCGCGTTCACGACGACGACGAAGTCGCCGGTGTCGATGTGAGGCGTGTACTGCGG
>JBKJWJ010000001.1:0-2899 GCA_046716905.1 Gaiellaceae bacterium | reverse complement strand
AGAGGCGGTAGAGCAGATAGCGGTCGTCCGCGTGCAGGACCGGCAGGGCCGGCCGTAGGAGCGAGCGCTCGCGATCGACTACGAGCCAGCGCGCGCCGTAGCTCCGAGGAATGCTCAGGTCGCCGGTGCGCAGGAACCTGACGACGTCGCGCCGGCGAGCGTATGGGCGGTTGTCCTCCGTGTCGGCCACATGGGCCGGCGGCCCGGCCGCGACGTACACGGGCGCGAGCGCCGCGATGCGATAGCTCGTCTCGAGATCGGAGAAGACGATGCCCTCTTCCGGCAGCTCGCCGAGAGCCTGCACGAGGCCCGGCGTCAGCGGCACGCGCGGCCCGGGCGGCTCCTGCCACTCGCGCATGCCGTGCACTGCGACTGGAAGCACGAAGAGGACGGCTGCGAGGCCCGCGTAGAGTCCCCGCCGCTCGACGCTCCCCCATCGCCGCTCGACGAGGAAGCCGACGGGGATGGCCACGAGGCCGCCCGCGAGCGCCATCCAGGTTGCGAAGGCCGGCCCACCCTCGTGAAGCTCGCCGAAGTCGCCGGGCCAGGTGAAATGGAGCCAGAGCCCGGCGGCGAGCGCAGCTGGGACCGCGGCCCCGCGAAGCAGCCCGGCGAGCACCGCGCAGCCGCCGGCGAACGCGAACGCAAACGGCAGGAAGCCTGCGATCCGCCGTGCCTGCGAGAGGGAGACGAGATCGGCGAACGCCGGGAAAAGAGAGTCCGCGAGCGTGAGCGCGAGCACCGGCAGAGAGCCTCCGACGACGAATGCCGCCCAGCGGCTCCGTGCCGCAAGGGCCGCGAGCGGAATCGCGATCAGCGCCGCAACCGCCACAGCGCCGCTGCGCCCGAAGACCTCCGGAACCAGGGAGTAGCGGTCGATGGAGTCGACGTCCAGCTCCCGCGAATACCGAACGAGCGCGCGTGCTGCCTCCTCCTCCGACGGCGTGTGGCCGGCCGTGTCCTCCACGATCGGGCTGAGCCAGAAGAAGACGGCGGCGGTGGGGAGCCCGACCGCCGCGAGCCCCCCGCCGAGCGTGACGAGATCGCGCCTCGCCCAGAGGAGGCGCACGAGCGCGAAGCCCGCGAGCGGCACGAGCAGGAAGAGCGCGTAGGTCGGATGCGCGAGTGCGAGCGCCAGCGACGCCGCAGCCACCGGGATGCCGAAGAGCGGTCTCCGCTCTCTGACGAGCAGAAACAGCGAGGCGAGCACCATCGGGACGAGGAGCTGGCGCGCGGCGGTCGCAGGCAGCGCCAGCGAGTCGTAGGCACCGCCGTCGCCGGGCGCGAGCCCGGTGATCGCGACCTGGCCGGCGAGCACCGCGACCCCACCCCAGATCGAGTCGAAGAGGGCCCGCCCCGCCTCGAAGGCAAGGACGAACGCGAGCGGCACGAGGATGGCCGACTCGTCGAGGACCACGTCCGTCGGATCGACGCCGGCCAGCTTGGCGACGAGCGCGAGAAAGCCGTGCCAGAGCGGAAAGGCGTAGCCCGGGTGCGGGCCGCCATCGGCAAACTCCGCCACCGCGCCGATCGAGAGCTCGTCGAAGACCTCGAGCTTCCGGACACGGGCGAGGTGGAAGATCGCGTCGCCACCGAGCGCAGGCCCGAACCTCCAGACGAGCCCCCCGAGCACCGCTCCGGCGCCGGCAACCGCCCAGGTCGCCCAGTGCAACGGCACCGCGTCGGCGCGAAAGGCGAACGGCAAGGCGGCGAGGGCGACAGCGCCCATCACGATCAGCGCGAGCAGAATCGAGGTCTCCAGCGCGAACGTCGCGACCAGGCCGACGAACAGGACGCCGAGCGAGAGCGCCGCTGCCTCGGCGACCGTCGGGAGCCTGAGCGCCCGCGCCAGGAGGGCGCCCGGGACGAGCAGGCAGGCCGACGCGGCCGCCAACCGGAAGGCGAGACCGAGCCCCTCGTCCGGCAGCAGGCGTGCGACCAAGAGCAGCGGGATCGCCGCGAGAACGAGTGGGATCCGGGTCAACGTGCGGATTCGAGGAGTGTCGTCGTCGGTGCGCCCGCGACCCAGTCGGCTGCGTCGCGATAGACCTCTCGCCGGTCGCCTCGGAAGACGAGCGTTCGGAGCCGAAGCCCCGCGAGGATGACGCGTCGCCCGCGCTCAGCGGTCCGGGCTCCGCGGTGCTTGACGAGGAAACGCAGGTGTCCCCGCACCTGCTCGCGGAACAACGTGGCGGACTCGCGCCGCCAGGACGCCCCACCGACGTGCACCGCCTCGGCTTCCGGGAAGAAGAGCGTGCGCCAGCCGGCCGTGCGAGCCCGGTAGCACCAGTCGGTCTCCTCGCTGAAGAGGAAGAAGCTCTCGTCGAACGGCCCGACCTCCTCGAATGCTTCCCGCCGGATCAGGAACGCCGCAGCTTTCGCGAACTCGACCTCCCGCACCTCGTCGTGCCGGAACCCCGCGCCGTAGAAGGCGTTCAGGACGCGCGAGCGGGGAGCAAGCTTGCGGAGGAACAGGTACTCGGTCGCAAGTCTCCACGGCGTGGGGAAGCCGCGAACGGAGGGCTGCAGCGAGCCGTCCACGTTGAGGAGCCGCGGCGCGACCCAGCCGGCTCGCGGGATCCCCTCCGCGAAGCGCACGAGTCGCGCAGCCGCGTCATCGACGACCCAGGCATCCGAGTTCAGCACGAGGACGTACTGCGCCGTCGTCTCCTCGATCCCGCGGTTCCAGCCGCATGCGAGCCCACCGTTCGCCTGCTCGATCAGCCTGGCTTCGGGGAACCGTTCACGTACGAGTGCCACGGTCCCGTCGGTCGAGCCGTGGTCGACGACGACCGTCTCCAGCCCGGCGATGCTCTCCAGGCACCGCTCGACGTGCGGCAGCCCGTTGTAGGTCACCACGACGGCGGCGAGATCAGCCATCCGGCACCGACCGCCGGGC